>JAGDAW010000083.1 GCA_017959345.1 Lachnospiraceae bacterium
TCGATCCGGTAGACTTCCAGCGCCGGGCAGCGCGCCTTCAGCGCCTGCTCCAGCGTATCCGCTTCGTCCCCGCCGGCCGTATTGCCCAGGATCAGGATCAGGAATTCGTGATCCCGGACACCGAGCTTCTCCAGCAGGTCCAGCGCCGCGTCCGTCTTCACCGGGCTGCACGTCAGCATGGTTTTGTTCGTAAAGCCGATGTATTCGTCCTTCCGGATCTCGATGCCGTCGCAGGTGGTATCCCGGACGGCGCTCGTCACCATCCCGGTCACCACGCCCTGCATGGCGCCGTTCAGCTCATGCAGGATCAGGGCCGCATCGTCCGAATCATAGGAGAGCATGGTCAGCGCGGCATACCCTTCGCCGATGTTCCGGCTCTCCGCCACATACACCTCCGCGTCCCTGCAGATGGACGCGGCCTGCTTCGCGGCCATGATGATGTTCGAATTGTTCGGGAGGACGAAGATCACTTCCGCGTCCGCCTTCCGGAAAGCCTCCAGGAAATCCTCCGTCGAGGGGTTCTTCCCCTGGCCGCCGTCGATCACGCAGTCCGCGCCGAGTTCCTCAAACGTCCTGCGGATCCCGTCGCCCGTCGCGACCGTGACCACCGCGTATTTTTTCTTCTTCTGCCGCGTTTTCTCCGCCGGGAACCGGTTCTGGATGACGGTTTCGTGGTGCTGCAGGGTCATATTTTCGATCTTCAGCGTCAGGAATTCGCCGTACTGCTGGCAATGGTTCAGCACGATCCCGGGCTGCATCGTATGGACGTGGACTTTGACGACGGTGCCGTTCTGGAAGGCGACAATGGAGTCGCCCTGCCCGTTCAGGAACCGGACCAGTTCGTTCAGGTCAAACGCGTCCACGTCGATCTTGCTGGTCTGGAGCTGGAGCAGGAACTCCGTGCAGTAGCCGAACTCCATGACGGAATCCTTCGTGAATTTGCTGAGGTCCACGTGCTGCGCCGGCGCCGTATGCGCTTCCGGCCCGCTCGTGATGACTTCGCCGCGCGCGGCCCGGAGCATCCCCTCCGCGATGTAATAGAGCCCCGCGCCGCCGGAATCGATGACGCCCGCCTCCTTCAGCACCGCGAGCAGCTCCGGCGTCCGTTCGAGGGACGCCTTCATTTCCCGCACATAGTCTTCCGCAAAGGAGTCAAATGTGCTGTTCGCGCTGATCCTGGACGCGGCGTATTCGATCGCCTCCCGGGCGACCGTCAGGATGGTGCCTTCCGTGGGATTCACGACCGCGGCGTACGCGCTCCGGACGCCGGAACGCAGCGCGTCCGCGCACTCCTCGACGGTGGCGGTCTCCTTGCCCTTAAAGCCCTGGGCGACGCCCGAGAACAGCTGGGAAAGGATGACGCCGGAATTCCCGCGCGCGGACAGCAGCATGCCGTCCGCCACGAGCCCGGAGGCCTCCTCCAGGGTCATGTCCTGTACGCCCTCCGCGTGGCGCAGGCCGCCGTCGATGGTCATGCTCATATTCGCGCCGGTGTCGCCGTCCGGGATGGGGAACACGTTCAGGTTATCCACAATGGACGCGTTTTCCCGCAGGTTCGCGGCGCCCGCGTCCAGCAGGGCCACAAAATCCATGCCTCTTAAATGCTCTATTTTCATCCGTATCTCCTGCCGTCTTATACCGCGTAGGTCACTTCCCTGCCCCACCCGAAAAGGGCGATGGCATCCGGCCCGATGGACGCCCCGATGATGGGCCCGATGGTGCCGATGCATACGTCTTTGCACGGGATCTTCTTCAGGATCTCCTCCCGTACCTTCTCCGCGTCCGCCTCGGAATCCGCGTGCATGACGAAAAGGGTCTGCGTCTCCGGCTTCTCGATGGATTCCGCAAGCAGGTTCACGATCTCCTGCAGCGAGGTCTGGCGCCCCTTCACCTTCTTAATGGGCGTCTGCTCCCCGTTCGCGTCCGAAATGATGATGGGTTTCACGCCCAGCAGGTTCCCGAAGAACGCCGCGGAGCCTTTTACGCGCCCGGCGCGCTTCAGCGCGTCCAGGCTGTGGACCGTCACGTACTCATTGACGAAATTGCGGTCTTTCAGGATCCGCGCGTGGATCTCTTCCGCGGAAAGCCCCTGGTCCCGGTACTCCGCGGCGCGGATGCCGAGCAGCCCTTCGCCCATGCAGGCGTTCAGGGAATCCACGCAGAACACCTGCGCGCCCTCAAAGCGCTCCGCCAGCTTCTTCGCCACCACGGTGCCGGTGTTCACGGAACTGGACTGCTTCAGGGAACAGCCGATATAGACAATGTCGTACCCCTGCTCCAGGTATTTCGTAAAGATCCGCTCGAACTCCTCCATGGGCACCTGGGTCGTCAGGACGCGTTTCCCGGCGCGCATGGTGTCATACAGTTCCTTCGGGGTGTAATATTCAAAATCAAGGCTCGCCCACTGCTCTTTGCCGTCGCTGAGGGTCTTCATCCTTGCATAGTCAATGTCATATCTGTCACGGAACGCTTTCGGCATGTCCGAGCAGGAATCCACGAGGATTTTTACAGGTCTCATTCCAAATCTCCTTTTTCTGCGGGCTCTCCCGCGGCCGGACGCCGTACGGCGCCGTCCCCGCGGTACCGGGGCACGGGATCCGGACGGAATGCCCGCCCGGCGACAGCCCCGGATGTCCCCATCGACATTCTACAAAAAAACCGGCCCCGCCGCGATGGGCAAGACCGGTCCGTTAATCAAAATTCAGACAAATATGCTTTTTTCCCCAAAAAAAGTGGAGCATAGGGGGTTCGAACCCCTGACCTCCTGAATGCCATTCAGACGCGCTCCCAGCTGCGCTAATGCCCCGTGCAAGTTACTATACCACAGTTTCCCATGAAATGCAAACGTTTTTTTCAGAAATATGCGGGCCATCCATGTGTTTTGAGAATGCGCAGCCGGACGGGGGAAAGTAATAACCGGTCTCTCTGCCCGGGGGCAAAAAATAACATATTTTTGTCATCAAATGCAAACTTTTGACTTTACTTTTCGGCTAATTGATTGTAGAATACAGGGTGTGTCCGCCGGATACAGGGTGGAATGACAAGGAGGCGTATGATCCATGGAATACGGCAAGCACCGCAGGCGTCTGAACAGCCTGGTTGTAGGGGAGGTGATCGCGGAAGCAAGGAGGGACCGGAACCTGTCCCAGGAAGACCTGGGCAACAGGATCGGCATGGCGCGCACCATGCTCAGCGCCATCGAGCGGGGCTCCCGGAATCCGAACCTGGAGACCTTCTGCCGGATCTGCAGCGGGATGGAGATTCCCGCCAGCGACCTGCTGCGCACGATCGAGGGGCGGATCGGGCAATACGGCCCGCAGGGCCCGCTGACCTGACGCGGGGGAAAAGCGCGCCGGACAGGCCGCCCCTCATAACGGGAAAAGCCGTCTGCAGGAATTCCTGCAGACGGCTTTTCCGGGTTTCCGGTCAGGGATCGATCTCGCCCCAGTCTCCGCCGCCGTTATCCCCTCCGGACGTTCTAATCACGTCCTCCGTGTCAAATGCGATGATCTCCACGCTGAGCGCCTCGTGCAAGCTTGCCGTGGAAGAAGGCTTCTGACCCTGATACCATATTATACCGGATCATCCTAAGCCTGCCCCCCTCAATATTAACAGGATCTTCTGAATTGAACGATCCGGGCGCTTTTCCTGTCATCACCATGTGCGGAAACACGGAAAACAGGAACAGCCTTCCGGCTGCCGGAATAATCCGCTGCCCGAAAGGCTGTTTCTAATCTCCTGTTGCCACTATGTGGGACAGATGCACATATTCTTTTTTCAACCAAAACTGTCTTATGAAAACCTGCCCGGGGCGCTTTCTCTCCGCTGTTCTGTTCTTTCCTACTCCATCAGGATGACGCCTGCGGCCTGCGCCCCGGATTCCCGCAGCGTATTCATCTCAAAGTCCATATACGCCTGCCGGCTCTTATGGATCTGTTCCACGATGATGACCGGGATGCCCGGCGTCAGCGCCTGCACCGCGTCCGCCTCGCTGTTCAGGTCCCCCGCGACCACGAGTTCCGGGGTCACGCGCCCGTGAAGCGCCTTCTGGACCCGCTTAAGCTGCGCCTGGGGGACGGTCCCGGCGAGCAGCACGATGGCCGCGTCCCCGAGCTTCTTGTTCACATTTGCGGCGATCAGCTTCGAGGAATCCTCTATGGACAGGTCCTTCCGGAATGCCGCCTTATTCATGATCCAGCGGTCTAACCCGCCGCGCCGGCTTCGGCTCCCGGTCTCCGGCAGGACACCGAAGGTATTCAGCCCGTAGCGTCCCTGGATATACAGCGCATTCGTCACCGGGGGCATGAGGCAGAAACGGACGGCAAAGAACGCGGCGCCCGCGAACAGGCCCGCGAACAGGCCGACAAGGGTGAACCGCAGCGTGTCCTTCACGACGTCCGAAGCCGGGATCACCTCCGGTTCCGTCACGCCTCTCGCGCTCTTCTCCTCATCCGTTTTCGCGTCCCAGGCGCGGTGCGCTTCCAGCGATGCCGCGCGTTCCCTGGCGGAAGAAAATCCTTTGACGCCGCCGAGCAGCACGGCGAACACGACCATCAGGATGATCAGGACCCGCCAGTGTCTCAGCACATAGAAAAAGATATCATAGAGGCTGGTATTGTCACCGCCGTCATTCACGTAGAGATTCTCCTGGTTCATCTATAACCTCCCGGTGTGCCGTACCTGCCAGGGGCATCCCCTGCCGGCAGGGACCGGCCTGGTCCCGCTGCCCGCGTCCTTCGGCGGACCGGGGGCAGGTAGTCCCGCATCACACGCACATTTTCTGTTTCTGGCTTAACTATACTCCATCCCCCGCCTTTTTGCAACAGGAATCCCGCGCCGTAGGGATGAACTTCGTCCGGGGGAGAGGCCTGACCGGCAAAGGTGGGATCGGATGAGGCAAAAAAGTCCCGGAAGGGACGTGCCCCTCCGGGATGCATTTCTGAATAGTCCTGCCATATCTGCGGTGTACGGATGACCCTACTCTGCCCAATACCCCTCTGCGTCAAATGTATACGCTTTCCCGTCGATCGTAATGGTTGTATTCCTGGCGTACCACCCGCTGCCGTCACCGAACCACCAGCCTTTGGCATCCTTCTTCCAGGAAGCCTTGTTCGGATACGTCCAGGTGCCGTCCGCGTTCAGCCACCATCCGCCGCACCACTCGTTCGCGGCCATGGCCCCGGAATTCTTAAAATAATACGTTTTCCCGCCGATGGTCTTCCACCCGGTCGCCATCAGCCCGTTCGTGCCGAAATAATACCGGGCCCCGTCGATGGTCCTCCAGCCGGTCTGCATCACACCGGAGCTGCCGAACCAGAAATAACAGCCGTCGATCTGTTTCCAGCCGGTTGCCATCACGCCGGAAGGGCTGAACCAGTAGTAGGCGCCGTCGACCAGCTGCCAGCCGGTCTGCATGGCACCCGTCTCGTCGAAGCAATACCATTTGCCGTCGATCTGCTGCCACCCGGTCTGCAGCCCGCCGGAGGGATTAAACCAGTACCAGGTCCGGTTGATCTGCTTCCACCCGGTCTGCATGGCGCCGGAAGGGTTGAACCAGTACCGGTGCCGGCCGATGTCCTGCCAGCCGGTCTGCATCACGCCGTCTTCATTGAAATAATACCACTTGCCGCCGATCTGCTGCCACCCCGTCTGCATGGTGCCGTCTTCATTGAAATAGTACCATCTCCCGCCGTCCTTCACCCAGCCTTTAGCCATCTCCCCGGCCGGTGAGAAATAATACCACTGAGCATCGATCATGCGCCATCCCGTGGCCATCCCGCCGGAGGCTTCAAACAGGAACGTCTTCCCGCCGATGGTCTGCAGCCCGGTCGCCATGATGCCGGATTCGTCGAAATAGTACCAGGTATCCGGGGTACAGCGCTCCTCCTGGGAATAAAGCCCGTAGCCGATCTCCGTGCCGCAGTATAGCCATCCGATGGCCATCGTCCCGTTCTCCCGGAAGTAACGAAGGCCTTCCTCAAACCGGATCATGCAGTCCGTCACCATCCAGCCGTAACCCATCGGATCCCTATCAGAAAAATAATACGAAAAACTGAGGATCTTCTGCAGGCCGGTAACCGTTTCCCCGTTTTCATCAAAATAATACCAGCCTTCCAGTTTATCGCCAAAATACAGGCCGTAGGCATACGCATAAGTGATGTAGTCCGTATAATACCAGCCCGTGGCCGGGATGCCTTCCCGGAGGTAATGGGCTTGATCCGTCCACCCCGTGAACACATCCGTGACAACGGCGGTGTCCGGATCGATGATGAGGCTGCCGGAACCGCTGTAATTCGGCTCCTCGCTGTGCTCATAATGCTCATAGACCAGCCGCCCGCCGTCGGTCACCGGTTCCGCTTTCTGATACGCGCACAGGATAAAATAGCAGTTCGTGATGTTCAGCGCGGAAATACGGTTCCCGGAGCAGTGAAGCGTATGCAGGTACGGCCTCGGGTCCCCCAGGTACAATCCGTCCAGGTCGTTGCCGCTGCAGTCAATGGCATCCAGATAATAGCATTTTGAAATATCCAGAGACGTCAGCCGGTTATCCCTGCAGGAAAGGGTCCGCAGGGACCCGTTCGCCCGAAGGTCCAGGGACGTCAGGAGGTTGCCGCTGCAGTCCAGCGATCTCAGCGCACGGTTCCTGCTGAGGTCCAGGGACGTCAGCCCGATGCCGGCGCAGTTCAATGTGGTCAGCCCGTCGAAAAACTCAATCCCCTTCAGCGACGCGATCCCCGATTCCCCCGTGAGATCCATCTCCGTCACATTGTTGAGTTCGGCGGCGCTTAACCGCCCGTCGTTGTTTTTGTCATAATACCTTGAAACAAACACCCGGAAATTGTCGTCCGGGAAATTCGTGCTGTTGATGGCCGCTGCCGCGTTGGCGGCAAAGACGGATACCGGGCATAAGGCCAGGACGGTCCCGAGCACCAGCACCAGCATCATAAACCTGTTTTTCATGTTCTGTTCCTCCCGTGGCCGGATGTTCCTTCCCGGGCTGCCGCGGCCGCGGCATGCCCTGCGCGGGGCGGCTCATAAAGCCGTTCCCCGTTAATCATGATGTTCGGTAAAAAGATGATCTCCGGAGCGTTTCGCGCTGCGTGCCCCCGCCGGCAGGAAAGTTTGCCGTGGAAGAACGCTTTTTACCCCGATATCATTATTATAAAGAACAGCGCCTGAAAATGCAAGCAGAAAGGTTTTCAATATATCGAACGCTACATGGAAACACCGGCTGAAGGGTTCCATAACATCCAGGATATATTTCCCTTCCGCCATCCTCATTTTTCCATGGACAGCCGGGAAAAACCGGTATATAATATTTGTTTGGCCGA
>JAGDAW010000084.1 GCA_017959345.1 Lachnospiraceae bacterium
CGGGTGACGGCCGCTGCAGTTATTTTGATCCATGTGTCCGCGGGGGCCGGTTACACGGTCCTCCGGGGATGGTTTCCCCGATCCGGCCCTGGATGCCGGCCGAACGGTCTTCCGGTTCCTGTCTCCGTCTGGTCCCGGTTTCCCGGTCCCATCCCGGTTTCCGGTTCCTGTCCGGGTTCCCGGCTCCTGTCTTCGTCTGATCCCGGAAGCTCGGTTACACGGTCCTCCGGAACTTCTTCTCCATCTCCGCCCGGGTGATGGAAATGATGGTCGGCCGCCCATGGGGGCAGGCGTAGGGGTTCTCCAGGGTCAGGAGCTCCCGGATCAGCGCGTCCGCCTCCTCCGTACTCAGCAGGTCGTGGCCCTTCACCGCCGCCTTGCAGGACATGGACGCCACTTTCTGGAGGAGCATGTCCGGTTTCTTCTCCCCGTAGGAAGACTCGAGATCCCCAAGGATCTCCGTGAAAAGCGACTTCATATCCAGTCCGAACAGGTCGTCCGGCACCGCGGATATTACGTATTCCCGGCCGCCGAAGCCGCTGATCTCATACCCGAGTTCCGTAAACGCGTCGATGAAGCGGTTCAGCAGCACCTCTTCGCGCGCCGTCAGGGTGACGGTCACGGGCGGGGAAATGTTCTGCGAAACCGGCACGCGTTCCGCGAGCTGCTTCATTTTCCGCTCAAACAGCACCTTCTCGTGGGCCGCGTGCTGGTCGACGATGAACAGGCGGTCGTCATACTCGATCAGCCAGTACGTCCGGAAAAGCTGCCCGATCAGCCGGTGCTTCTTCCGCCCTTCCTCGGACAGGAACCGGTCTTTAAAGAGGTCCTGCTGGACGGGTTTTTCACGGTCTTCACGGACCGGGGCGCCGTCTTCCTTCCGGGTCTCCCCTCCGGGTGTTGACGCAGCCGGTGCGGCTCCTTTCCCGGGACCAAAGCCATCCTCTCCGGGTGTTGACGGAGCCGGTGCGGATCCTTTCCCGGAACCGATGGCATCCTCTCCGGGTGTTGACGGAGCCGGTGCGGATCCCTGCCCGGCTTCCGTGCGGTACGCCGGCTTCCGGTCCTCCGCGACCGACGCCTCCGCGTTCTTCAGCGTCTCCCGGATATAGGAGTCCGAACGCCGCGTCTCAAACGGCTCGATGGACGGATAGACCTTCTTCTCTTCTTCCTTCTCCTCCGACAGGCGGACCTGCCGGATCAGTTCCTGGGACGCAAGCAGCCCCCGGACGGCGCCGAACACCTGGTCATACACGGCGGACTCCGCCATGAAGCGCACTTCCCGCTTGGAGGGATGCACATTGACGTCGTATTCTTCCGGCGAAAGCGACAGGTAAAGCAGCACGAACGGGTACCGGTGCTGCATCATGAACGGCTCGTACGCGGTTTCGACGGCCTTCTCCAGCACTTTCGAACGGATGAAGCGGCCGTTCAGGAAGCAGTTTTCGAACCCGCGGTTCCCTTTTTCCAGCGACGGCTTCCCGATCAGCCCGTGGATCCGGAGATAGGGCGTCTCCGAAGCAAGCTCCAGCGTCTCCCTCAGGGTGTCCTTCCCGTACAGGGCGTATACGAGGTCCTTCAGCTTCCCAGAGCCCGTCGTAAACATTTTCGTTGCGCCGTTCTGGATATAGCGGAAGCTGACGTCCGGATGGCTCAGCGCGCATTTTTCCATCATGTCCGCGATGTAGCTCGCTTCCGTGACGGGCGTCTTCATGAATTTCCGCCTGGCGGGGGTGTTGAAGAAAATGTTCCGGACGATCACCGTGGTGCCGTCCGGCGCCCCGATCTCCTCCATCCGGACCTCCTCCCCGCCGCTGATCTCGAAATCCGTGGCGGTCAGGTCCCCCCGGCATTTGGTGATGATCTCCGTCTGCGTCACCGCCGCGATGGAAGACAGCGCCTCGCCCCGGAACCCCAGGCTGTACACCTTCTGCAGGTCCTCGATCGCGGTGATCTTGCTCGTCGCGTGCGGGAGGAAGGCGGTCCGGACTTCGGCTTTCGGGATGCCGCAGCCATTGTCCGTGACGCGGATCAGTTCAAGCCCCCCGTTCCGGATCTCCACGGAGATGTCCTTCGCGCCGGAATCGATGGCGTTCTCCACAAGTTCCTTGACGACGGCGCTCGGGCGCTCGATCACTTCGCCGGCCGCGATCTTTTCAATTGTCTGTCTATCGAGTACCTTGATGGGCATGGGCTTCTACCGCGGTCCTTATTCCGGCTTGATCCGGTTCTTCAGTCTGGACTGGATCCGGAACAGTACATTCATCGTGTCGAGCGGCGTCATGGACGTCAGGTCCAGCTCCTCGATCTCCTTCAGCACGTCGTCTTCCCGGACGGTGTCGAACAGGGACAGCTGGTTCAGGTCCACGTCGTCCGGCTTCCGGATCCGCTTCTTCTGCGCGGTCATGCCGGCGCCGGCGTAGGCAGCGCTCTCCCGGGCCCGGGCGGCGATGTCCGTATTCACGAGCTCCTCCACGAGTTCGCCGGCCCGTACGAGGACCGGGTTCGGGACGCCCGCGAGCCGCGCCACCTGGATGCCGTACGAGCGGTCCGCGCCGCCCTTGACAATCTTCCTCAGGAAGACGATGGAATCCCCCTGCTCCCTTACCGAGATGCAGTAATTCTGCACGCCGGGGATGGCGCCTTCCAGTTCGGTCAGCTCGTGATAATGTGTGGCGAACAGGGTCTTCGCGCCGATCAGCTTCGGGTTCGCGATGTATTCGACGACGGCCCAGGCGATAGACATCCCGTCAAATGTGGACGTGCCCCGCCCGATCTCGTCCAGGATGATCAGGCTCTTCCGGGTCGCGTTCCTCAGGATGTTCGCGACTTCGGTCATCTCCACCATGAAGGTGGACTGGCCGGACGCGAGGTCGTCCGACGCGCCGACCCTCGTGAAGATCCGGTCGGAGATGCAGATGTCCGCCTCTTCCGCCGGCACGAACGACCCCATCTGCGCCATCAGGGCGATCAGGGCGGTCTGGCGCATGTACGTGGACTTGCCCGCCATATTGGGCCCCGTGATGATCGCGATGCGGTTCTCGTCCTGGTCCAGGAACGTGTCGTTCGGGACAAACTGTTCCGCCTGGATCATCCGCTCGATCACGGGATGGCGGCCGTTCCGGATGCGGATCCGGCCTTTCTCATTGATCGCGGGGCGGACGTAGCGGCAATCCGACGCGACTTTCGCGAGACTCGCGAGCGCGTCCAGGGACGCCACCGCGGCCGCGGAACGCTGGATCCGCTCCACTTCGCCGGAGACCGTGTCCCGCACGGTGCAGAACAGCTGGTTCTCCAGCGCGTACAGCTTATCCTCCGCGCCGAGGATCATATCTTCCAGTTCCTTGAGCCGCGGCGTGATGTAGCGCTCCGCGCCCGTCAGCGTCTGCTTGCGGATGTAATCCTCCGGCACAAGGTCCTTGAAGGAATTCGTCACTTCCAGGTAATAACCGAAAACTTTATTGAAGCGGATCTTCAGGTTCCGGATCCCGGTCCGCTCCCGCTCTTCGGCCTCGATCTCCGCGATCCAGCCTTTCCCGTCCGTCTTCGCTTTCCGGTAGCGGTCCACGTCCTCGTGGTACCCGTCCCGGATGATGCCGCCTTCATAAAGCCCCACCGGCGGGTCTTCTTCGATCGCGTCCCGGATCAGGGCAAACAGGTCTTCCAGCGGGTCGATCTGCCCCGCGAGTTCCCGAAGCAGCTGGGCGCGGCTCTCCAGAAGGAGCTGCCGGATGTGCGGAAGCATTTCCAATGAGTTCCGGAAGGCGATCAGGTCCCTGGGGTTCGCGGTCCGGTAGCTGATCCGCCCGATCAGCCGTTCCAGGTCATAGATCGGGTTCAGGTATTCCCGGAGCTCTTCCCGGGTCACCGGGTCGTCCTTCAGGGTCTCGACGGCGTCAAGCCGCGCCTGGATCTCTTTCTTCACGATCAGCGGCTGTTCGATATACCGCCGCAGCGTCCGGGCGCCCATGGCCGTCCGGGTCTTGTCCAGGACCCAGAGGAGCGAGCCCCGCTTCTGCTTCTCCCGCAGGGTCTCCAGCAGTTCCAGGTTCCGCCTGGTGGCGGCGTCCAGCTGCATGAAGCCCGAGGAGGAAAATACTTTCAGGTGTGTGATGTACGACAGTTCCTGCTTCTGGGTGTCCAGCAGGTAGGAAAGGAGGGCGCCCGCCGCGACGGTGCCGACCGGGTACGACGTAATCCCGAGGCTTTCGAGCGACGCCACCCCGAAATGGGCCTTCAGCGTCTTCGACGCCTGCTCCTCCCGGAACCGCCAGCCGTCGAGCACGGAAACGGTCACGGGGATCCGCTTCGTCAGCGCGGAGAAATCCAGTCCCGAGATCTTCAGCGCCTCATTGCAGACGATCTCCGCGGGCGCGAAACGCAGGATCTCGTCCTGCAGGGCCGCCAGCGTCTGCGCCTCCGAAAGGCAGAACTCCCCGGTGGAAATGTCCGCGAACGCGTACCCGAAGAGCCCGCGTTCATAGACGAGGCCCATGATGTAGCGGTTCTTCGTCTCGTCCAGGGCGGTCCCGCCCATGACGGTGCCGGGCGTCACGACCCGGGTCACTTCCCGCTTGACCAGGCCTTTCGCGAAACGCGGGTCTTCCATCTGTTCCGCGATGGCGACCTTATGGCCGTTCAGGACCAGCTTGTCCAGATAGGCGTCCACCGCGTGGTACGGGACGCCGCACATGGGCGCGCGCGATTCGAGCCCGCAGTCCTTCCCGGTGAGCGTCAGCCCCAGTTCCCGGGAAACGAGTTCCGCGTCCTCGAAAAACATTTCATAAAAATCCCCGAGGCGGTAAAACAGGATACAGTCCGGATATTCTTTTTTCGTCTCCAGATATTTCTCCATCATGGGAGAAAGCGCCATAGGGGCCTCCTTGTGCCCGAGGGCACGGTCCGGTTCCGGGCGCGGTTATCCCGCCTGCCCTTCCCGGCGGCAAAGTTCGCCGATATAATAGAATCCTTTGGATTCCCTGAGCCGGACCGGGACGATCTTCCCGATCAGGGACGCGTCCCCGTAGAGATGGACGACGGTATTGTTCGTCAGCCGGCCGGTCACCATGCGGCTGTCCTGGTGGTTGACGGTCTCCACGAGCACCGGGAGCACGCGCCCTTCGTCCCTGCCGGACTCCTCCTGCCCGATCTGCTGCACGCGGGCCAGCAGCCGGTTGAAGCGGTCCTTTACGACTTCTTCGGGCACCGGGTTCTCCATTTTCGCGGCCGGCGTCCCGGTCCTCGGCGAATAGATGAAGGTGAACGCGGATTCGAAACGCACGCGTTCCACCACGTCCATCGTCTCCAGGAAGTCTTCTTCCGTCTCCCCCGGGAATCCGACGATGATGTCCGTCGTGACCGCGATCCCGGGGACCCTGGCGCGCAGTTCCCCCGCGATCTGCAGGTATTTCTCCTTCGTATAGTGCCGGTTCATGGCTTTCAGGATCCGGTCGGAGCCCGACTGCAGCGGCAGGTGGAAATGGTTGCAGATCTTCCGTGAGGACGCCAGCACGTCGATCAGTTCCGGGGAAAGGTCCTTCGGGTGGGACGTCATGAACCGGATCCGCTCGATCCCGTCAATCTGTTCGATGTCCCGCAGGAGTTCCGGGAACGACACCGGGGGATCCAGGGTCTTCCCGTAGGAATTCACGTTCTGGCCGAGCAGCATCACTTCGACGACGCCGTCTTCCGCCAGGGCGCGGATCTCCGAGAGGATGTCCGCGCGGTCCCGGCTCCGCTCCCGCCCGCGCACGTACGGCACGATGCAGTAGCTGCAGAAATTGTTGCAGCCGTACATGATGTTGACGCCGGACTTGAACGGGTATTTGCGGATGGCCGGCAGGTCCTCGATGATCTCATCCGTGCCTTCCCAGACGTCGATGACCATCCGGTCTTCCGTCCGCATCCGGTACATCAGCTCCGCAAGCTTGAAAATGTTATGGGTGCCGAACACGATATTGACGAACGGGTACTTCTCCCGGACGGTCTGGACCTCGTCCGGTTCCTGCATCATGCAGCCGCAGACCGCGATCTTCATGCCCGGGTTTGATTTCTTCCGCACGGAATTCAGGTGCCCGAGATGGCCGTAAACCTTCAGGTTCGCGTTTTCCCGCACCGTGCAGGTATTATAAAGCACAAAATCCGCCGTATCTTCCAAAGACGCCGGCACGTACCCGATTTCGTCCAGGATCCCGGCGAGTTTCTCCGAATCCTTCGCGTTCATCTGGCACCCCAGCGTCTCTATGTAATACGTCGGCGCGCGGCCGGTCTCCGCGGTTTCTTCCAGGACCGCGTCCCGCATCCGCTCAATGTAGTATTGCTGCCGGAGGCGTTCCGCCCGGCTCTCTTCCCTGCCCATATCGAAAAATCCGTTCTCCCGTCTTACCTGTAGAGCCTGAGCTCCGTGTAGCTGCCCTTCGTAAACGGCACCTGGGTCCCGAACGTGACCGTGGCCTCGTCCTGCCCGTGGCCTTCCGTCGACGCGAACCGGAGGGTTCCCTCATGGACCGCAAGGTCCGTGCCGACGTACTCGAAGACCGCTTCGCCCGCGTTCTTATACTCCGCCGCGATGAACGACAGATACGGCGAAGTGACGCCGTCCTGGTAATCCGAAAGGGAGAACACGACCGTCCGCCCGTCGTCCGCGAGCACTTCAAGGATGGCCGGGTCCGTGGCGGCCCCGCCGTAGATGCCGGTCCGGGCGGCCCCGGCATACACATTTTCCGCGGTCCGGTCGTACCGGATGAAACGGGTGTCCGCAACCACGTAGTACCCGTCCGCGGTCTTCAGGAGCATGACGGCCTTATCCCCGTCCCGGATGAAACGCTTCGCCGAAACCCCGTACGTCCCAGAAAAGTTGACCCAGTTCCCGGGCGTGTCTTCGGCGTCCGCCTTCGGGAGCGCGTGGAACACGATGCCGTCCCCGAGAAGCCCGGGCCTTATGATTTCAAACGTCCCGGATTCGGCGATATCCTCGTCGAAGATGGGGTGGGTATGCGGGTCCGACGCGTTCAGCACCCGTGCCGCGGACGCGGTGGCCGGCTGCGGCGCCGTCGGTTCCGTGGGCACGGTGACGTCCGCGGGATCCGTGCCGCGGGTATCCGGGACCGGCCATGTATCCGCGGGCGCGTCCGTCGGATGGCCGAGCTGCTGGAGCAATGCGAGTTCCTGAAGGGAAGCCACGCCGTCGCCGAACACAAGGTACAGGAAGAAACCCGTCAGCCCCACGATCAGGACCGACAGGAAAATGAATAATATCGTAAAACCCTTGCTTTTAAACATGTTTTAACGCTCCGTCCGGGGATTCCGGTTCAGGATCCAGTCCACGCAAAGAGATACCCAGGATGCCGCAGCCGGTTCCACATACGCTTCCGCCGGCGCCTTCGCGGTCTCGGCGGTTCCTAAGGAAAGGCCGTGGACGCCCTTCCTGAAAATGTGCGCCTCACAGGGCACGCCGTGCCGGTAAAGCGCTTCCACATACCGGATCGTATTCCACGCAGGGACGGTCCTGTCCGTCCAGGTGGTCCAGATAAACGTGGGCGGCGTACGCTCCGACACACGGTCTTCCAGGGAATTGAACGCAAGAAGGTCGTTTTGGAGTTCCCGGTTCTCCCCGTCCGCGTCCGCCGTTTCTTCCGAGAACAGGTTTCTCAGGACACGCTCATGGGTATCCCCGGAAGTTCCCGCATAGGGGTCCTTCCGTGCGCCCGCGCGCCCGCCGCGCGCGATGCCCGGAAGCAGGTGTTTAAAGGATTCCGCGTGCGTGTATTCGCCCGTCGTGATCACCGGGTAACAGAGGATGTTCCCGTCCGGCCGGATCTCGTCCGGCGCGGACCCGCAGAGGTCGTTCAGGAAGCCCATGTGCCACATATTGGACAGGGACGCCGCGAGATGCCCGCCGGCGGAAAACCCCATGACGTAGATGCCTTCGGGATCGATATTCCAGTCCGCCGCATTGGCCCTGACAAAGCGCACCGACCGCGCAAGCTCCGTCAGCGCTTTCGGGAACGGCGCGGGCGCCGAGTACCACAGCACAAAGGCCTGGATGCCCTCCGCGAAAAACCTCAGGGCCACAGGTTCCGATTCCCGCAGGGACGTAAAACGGTACGCGCCGCCGGGACAGACCAGGACCGCCTTCCGCTTCGCCGGGATAAACGGCCCGCGGCGGAGGTAGGCGTCCAGGCAGGGTTCCGTTTTCTCCCCGTAAGGGTCGGTCTCCCTGAAATCCGCTGAAAGATCAAAACGTCTGTATTCCATCCGTCTCCTCCCGGTCCCTGTCAGCGGACCGGTTCGAAATCCGCCGCCCCGTGCTTGCAGAGCGGGCAGATGAAGTCTTCCGGAAGTGTGTCGCCTTCGTAAATGTATCCGCAGATCCTGCAGACGAACCCCTTCTTCCCGGCGCTCTCCGGCTTCGGCTTGACGTAGTTCTGGTAATAGGAATAGGTCATGGTTTCGGCGTTCGAAAGGACGCGCGCTTCCGTCACGGAGCAGATAAACATGCCGTGGGAACCGAGGTCCACATAGTCCTCCACTTTGAGGGACATGAACGCATTCGTATACTCCGGCAGGAAAATGAGCCCGTTGTCGGACTTCGGGTAATCCTTCCCCGCGAATTTGTCCACGGTCCGCCCGCTCTGGAACCCGTACGTCTTAAAGACGTCGAACGGCGCTTCCACAGAGAGGCAGTTCACGTTCATGATGCCGGTCTTCCGGATCACGTGGTGGGAGAAATTCTGCTTGTTGATGCAGACCGCCACCCGCTTCGGGGAATCCGTCACCTGGGAGACGGTGTTCACGATCAGCCCGTTGTCGCGCGTGCCGTCGTTCGACGTCACGACGTACAGGCCGTAGCCGATCCGGAACAGCGCCGTCATGTCGTTCTTATCCACGTCTTCCCCGCGGATGGCCATATAATCCTGGCAGAGTTCGTCCGCGAGCTTCTCCAGCTCTTCCCTGGAGGTGTCGTCGAGGGCTGAGCGGATGTGGACCACATTTTCCGCGAAGGTGATGTTTTTGCACCCTTCCAGCATCCCGCGCATGGTCTTCGCGGCCTGGGGCGCCCAGGAGCCGTTCTCGATCAGCGCGACGGTCCGGTTCTGGTAGTTCCGCTCCCAGAGGTCGTTGATAAACATGCGCATGCACGGGAAAATGTCCGCGTTGTAGGTCGTGGTCGCGAGCACGAGCCGGCCGTAGCGGAACGCGTCCTCCACCGCCTCATGCATGTCGTCCCTGGCCAGGTCATGGATGCTGACCTTCGGGCAGCCGCGGCGCTTCAGCAGGTCCGCGAACACCTCCACCGCCTTCTTCGTATTCCCGTAGACGGAGGAATAGGCGATCACGATGCCTTCCGACTCGACGCGGTAGGAAGACCAGATGTCATACAGGTTCAGGTAATGGGACAGGTCCCCGCTCAGCACGGGTCCGTGCAGCGGGCAGATGTGTTCGATCGCAAGCCCCGCGGCTTTCTTCAGCACGGCCTGGACCTGGGCCCCGTATTTCCCGACGATCCCGAAATAGTACCGGCGCGCCTCGCAGTCCCAGCCTTCCGGGTCCTCGACGTCATTCGCGCCGAATTTGCCGAAGCCGTCCGCGGAGAACAGCACCCGGTCGGTGACGTCGTACGTCATCATGACTTCCGGCCAGTGCACCATGGGGGCGGCGATGAACTTCAGCGTGTGCGTCCCGAGGGACAGCTCCGACCCTTCGCGGATCTCCAGCCGCCGGTCCGCGTACCCCTTCTGGTAGAAGAGCTCGATCATGGCAAATGCCTTCGCCGAGGCGACGAGGACCGCCTCCTTATAGGTCTCCATGAAGTTCACGATATTCGCCGAATGGTCGGGTTCCACGTGCTGGACGACCAGGTAGTCCGGTTTGCGGCCGTTTAAGGCGGACGCGACGCGGTCCAGCCACTCGTGCGTGAAATTGCGGTCGACCGTGTCCATGACGGCGACCCGGGTGTCCAGGATCACATAGGAATTATAGGCCATGCCGAGGGGCACGTCGTACTGCCCTTCGAAGAGGTCGATCCGGTGGTCGTTGACGCCCACGTACTTTATGCTGTCTGTGATATACATAGGATTCCTTTCAAAACCGTTCTTCCGGGATGGATCATGAACCGGCCCGCACAAGGAGGCCCGTCCGGCGCGGCCTTCAGGCTGTCCCTCCGGCCTGCCCGGCCCCGTCCGGCGCGGCTCCGGTCATAACACGACGCCGGGGTCAAAAGGCTTTGCCCCCGGCTTATGATCCGCACAGCCGCGCGCGGTGCACGCCTGCTGTGGCAGAAAACATTTTACCCCGATATCATACACCAAGTTTTCACATTCCGCAAGTACAAATCGGGATTGACAGGGCGCGGAATCTCTGATAGAATGGCACAGTACGCGCGTGTATTCCGCGTGAATTCGGGGTAGTACCGGTTTCGACGGGGATTCTGAATCCGGATAAGCCATCCATGTGCCGGGCCATGCAAAAAACCGGAACCTAAAAATAAACGCTGAAGACAACTTCGCACTCGCGGCTTAATTGCCGCGGAGCCGCTCATCCGTTCCTGTACGGGTGAATCCGGCTCTCGACTTTACGGGGAACGCTTCCGCTTAAGCTTTGCGGCGGAAGGGGATTCATGAAGCTACCGAAAGACCCCGGCCTGCTTACCGGCCTGGGGTTGAGGGAATAAAAGTAGATAAGCTATGATGGTAGAAAGTTCGGTGGATGGATTTTCGGACGCGGGTTCGACTCCCGCCTGCTCCATTTGATCCGCTGGGGATACTGTAACCGGGCAGCCACAGGCGACTGTACTGCCCGGTTTCTTTTCCCGGGGTCCTCCTGATTCCATGCAGCAACAGAAGCCGGGAAGATTGAATGATGACGAATGAAGAATTAAAACTCGTGATTGCCAGCAACCTCATCAAACTGCGCCAGAACGCGGGGCTGACCCAGGCACAGCTCGGTGAGCAGCTGAACTATTCGGATAAAACCGTTTCGAAGTGGGAACGCGCGGAATCCACGCCGGACGCGTACGTCCTGTGCAGGATCGCGGAGATCTACGGCACTTCCGTGGACGCGCTCTTCCAGGACGTGCAGCCGTGGCTGGACCCCGTGAAAAAGAAGAAAGCGGAAGCCGAGCTCAACCAGCCGCGCTACTCCGCGAAATTCGTCATCCTGGTGGCGGTCGCGGGCATCGTGACGCTCTCGGTGCTCATTTACATTATCCTGTCCATGGTTTCCGGCATCCACTCCCCCATCGTGTTCGGCGCCGGCGCGACCGTCGCGTTCATCACCGCCCTGGTCCTGAATTCCGCGCTGAACAAGGGGCGTAAGAATATGTACATCGTGCTCGGCCTCGTGGCCAGCATCATCATCCTCGCGTACCTGTGCCTCCTGCCGCACCAGAACACCTGGCAGCTGTTCCTGCTCCTGATCCCGGCGTCGCTGGTGGTCATCCTGAGCTTCCACATCCCGATCGGGCCCTCACAGAAGCCGGAACCGCTTTCCGGGAAGGCGGAAGTCCCGTCAGAGCCCGCCGCCCGCCTGTAAATATGCGGATTCTCCTCCCGGGAGAGAGGGAGAATCCCTTCGTAGAATCATTCTATCCGCCGGTTTCCCGAATAGACGCGGATACCGGACACGTAGATTGAAACCCGCCGTGAAGCAGGATATACTGGATCCTGTACACGGCGGGTCTTTTTCTGTGCCTGAAAGACGCACCGGTCCGTTTCGCGGCTCCTGCGGCCGCGGCCGGTGCCGGAAATGCGGCTGACGAACCCGGAAGGCCGCCCTTCACGATCATCTTCACGGAGGTATTATTCTATGAGTGACTACGTGCTTAGCTGCTGCTCTACAGCGGACCTCTCGAAAGCGCATTTCGAGGAGCGGGACATCCATTACGTCTGTTTTCATTATTTCCTGGACGGGACAGAGTATCCGGACGATCTCGGACAGTCCATCCCCTTCCCGGAGTTCTATAAAAAAATGGCCGGGGGCGCGATGACGAAGACGTCCCAGGTCAATATTTCCGAATATATGAATTATTTCACGCCGTTCCTGGAGCAGGGGAAGGACATCCTTCACCTGACGCTCTCTTCCGGCATCTCCGGCACTTACGCCTCCGCCGTCAGCGCGGCTTCCATCGCGCGGGAGCGCTTCCCGGAGCGGAAGATCTACATCGTGGATTCCCTCGGCGCGTCCTCCGGCTTCGGCCTGATGATGGACACGCTGGCGGACCTCCGCGACCAGGGCATGGACATCGACACGCTGCACTGCTGGATCCAGGACAACCGCCTGCGCCTGAACCACTGGTTCTTCTCCACGGACCTCACGTATTACGTCCGCGGCGGACGGATCTCGAAGATCGAGGGCCTGTTCGGCGGGCTGCTCGGCATCTGCCCGCTCCTCAATATGGACCAGCTCGGCAGGCTCGTGCCGCGCGAAAAGATCCGGACCCGGAAGCGGGTGATCCGGACGATCGTGGACCGCATGGAACAGTACGCGGACAAAGGACTTGCCTATGACGGGAAATGTTTCATCTCCCACTCCGCCTGTTATGAAGATGCCCGGGCCGTTGCGGACCTCGTGGAAGCGCGCTTCCCGCATCTAAACGGGAAGGTCCTGATCAATGACATCGGCACCACGATCGGAAGCCACACGGGACCGGGCACGGTCGCGCTCTTCTTCTGGGGTAAGGAAAGAAAGGGTTAACGGCGGATCAGGAGGACCGAAAGGTCGTTCACATTCGTCCCGGTGGGGCCGGTAATGATCAGGCTCTTCGCCTCCCGGAGCGCCGTATAGGCGTCGTTCCATTCCAGGCAGCGGACGGGGTCCAGCCCGGACGCGCGGATGTGCGCGCAGACGGATTCATCCACGATGCCGCCCGCGGCGTCCGTGGGGCCGTCCGTGCCGTCCGAACCGATGCTGAAGAAGCAGGTACCCGTAAAATTCTCCATCCCGATCGCGGCGGACAATGCCATCTCCTGGCAGCGTCCGCCTTTTCCGTTCCCACGGACGTGGACCACGGGCTCGCCGCCCGCGATGAACGCCAGGCTGCGGCGGACCTTCTGGTAGGTCCAGGCGATATCCGCGAACATATGGCCCGCCTCCCGGGCCTCACAGCTCAGGGCATCCGTCAGCAGCACGGTCTCGTATCCCAGGTCCGCGCACGCTTTCCGGGCGCCGGCGCACAGCATGGAGACGTCCCCGATGACCTTCACGTCCACATTGCGCAGGGTTTTCGGCGTCTCGTGCAGGATCACGTCCAGGATCTCCGGGGCCACTTCGATCCGATATTTCTCGAGGATCCGGATCGCCTCGTCCGAGGTGCTCGGATCCGGATACGCCGGTCCCGAACCGATCACGGAAATGTCGTTCCCGATCACGTCGCTCAGCACCAGCGTGTGGACCGTCGCGGGGGACGCAAGCAGCGCGAAGCGGCCGCCCTTGATGTAGGACAGGTGCTTCCGCACCGTGTTCATCTCGGTGATCGACGCGCCCGAACGAAGCAGCAGCTCCGTAATGCGGGCCAATGCGTCCGCCGGCACCGCCGGTTTCTCGAACAGCGAAGAAGCCCCGCCGGACAGGAGCAGCAGGACCGCGTCCTTCTCCGTGAGGGATTTCACCATGGAAATGGCGGTATCCGCCGCCCTGAAAGAACGGTCATCCGGGATCGGGTGCCCGGCTTCCATGCAGGTGAAAATCGGAAGGCCCGCGGGAATGCCGCCGGGTACGGTGACGACGAGCCCTTCCGCGATCCGGTTCCCGAGCACTTTCAGCGCGGCGGACGCCATGGGATACGCCGCCTTCCCGGCCGCGACCACCACCAGCCTTCCTTCCGGAAGCTGCATCTCCTGCAGCGCTTTCGAGACCCCCGGCCCCGGAAGCACCGATCCGACTGCCTGCCGGATGATATACGAAGCGTCTTCCCTTAAACTCATGTCTGTTCCCCCTCCCGGTCCTTCTTCATCAGGAGATCCATCTCCTTCGCGTTCTCGTATGCCGCGCCGAAGCCTTCTTCGGCGCCGAGCAGCCTTGCCAGCTCCCCGATATGCTGTTCTTCCTGAAGACGCCGGATCTCCGTCACCGTCTCCCCCGCGTCCGCGTGTTTCCGTATGCCGTAATGGCTGTCCGCGGCCGCCGCGATCTGCGGCAGGTGGCTGATGCAGATCACCTGGTGCGCCCGGCTGATCTTCCGCATCTTCCGCGCGACCGCGTAAGCCGTCTTCCCGCTGATCCCGGAATCGATTTCATCGAATACGAGCGTGTCGATGCCGTCCAGTCCCGCGATCTCCGCCTTGATGGCCAGCATGATGCGCGACAGTTCGCCGCCGGAAGCCACTTTCGTGAGCGGTTTCAGCATCTCCCCGGGGTTCGTGGAGATCAGGAACCGGACCTCGTCCGCCCCGTCCGCCCGGTAACGGTTCGTCTCCACGACTTCCGTCCGGAAATGGACTTCCAGGAAATTCATGTCCGCGAGGGACGCCTCCATGGCGCGGTCGAAACGCGCCGCCTCCTGTACGCGGACGTCATGGAGCGCCCGCGCCTTCAGGACCAGTTCTTTCTGGTCGCGCTTCAGTTCCAGGACGGCTTCTTCCCGCCGTCCTTCGAATTCCGAGAGGTCCTGCTGCTGTTTCTTCAGCGTCTCCAGAGTCTCCAAAATCCGTTCTTCGGAGCCGCCGTATCGGTGCTTCAGACGGCGGATGACGTCGAGCCGGTCCTCGATCTCCTGAAGCCGGGCATCATCCGCAGGCAATGCGTCCAGCTGTTCCGCCGCCTGTGCCCGGATCTCCTGCTGCAGGGACTCCAGGTCCTGCAGGGACTGTTGGAGGCCCGCATATCCCGGGTCGGATTTCGAAAGGACCTGGGATGCGCGGACGGCTGCGGAAACCGCGCCCTCCGTGTCCCCGGAAAGCGCTTCCCGGATGACAGAGAGCTGTTCGCGCAGCATGGCCGCTTCCGTGATCTTCTTCCGCTCGGAGACGAGCGCGTCTTCTTCGCCCTTCCGGATCCGTGCCTGCCCGATCTCCCGGATCTCATATTCGAGATAACGAAGACGTTCCGCGGCGGCTTCCGGGTCCTCCCCGAACGCCTTCACCGCTTCTTTCTTCTTTCTGTACGTCTTATAGGCTTCCGAATAGGCCTGGGCCGCCGCCCGGAGGACGCTGCCCCCATACAGGTCCAGGACGTGCAGATGGTTCGCCTCGTCTAAGAGGGACTGGTGCTCGTGCTGCCCGTGGAGGTCGATCAGCAGGGAAGAGACTTCCCGCATCCGCCTGGACGTGACGGTTTCCCCATTGATCCGCCCGGTGCTCCGGCCTTCCCGGATCCTCCGGGTAATGACGACCATCCCGTCTTCCGGGTTCACGTCCAGCGCTTTCAGGGCTTCCGCGAGTTCCGGCCGGTCGACGGAAAAGACCAGTTCGATAAAGGCCTCCTCCTGCCCGCTCCGGATCAGGTCCGCGTCCGCCCTGCACCCCAGTGCCAGGTTGACGGAACCGATCAGGATCGATTTCCCGGCGCCCGTTTCCCCGGTCAGCACACTTAGCCCCGGGGTAAAATCCAGTTCAATGCCCTTCAGCAGGGCGAGGTTTTTCACTTGCAGATGCAGCAGCATAATCCGGTCACACCCCCGACTTTTGAACCGGCAATAAGCACTTCCCCTGTTCCGTTACTGAATCATCCGGGTACGCAGGACTTCCACGAAGCTGTCTTCCCGGAACTTGATAAAGCGGACTTTCTGTTCCCCTTTTGTGATTACGATCTCATCCCCGGTCCTGAGCGTCCCGTAGCGGTCGCTGTCGAAATTCATCACGGCCCCGTCTTCGGACGCGTCCTCCAGACGGATGGTCAGCGTGACGGAGGCCGGGAGCACGAGGCTCCGCTGCATCATCGTGTGCGCATTGACCGGGGTGACGATGATCAGGTCCGCGCTCGGCATGGCGACCGGGCCGCCCGCCGAAAGGTTATACGCGGTAGACCCCGTCGGTGTCGAAACGATCACCCCGTCCGCCCCGTAACTGTAGAGCCGCTCGCCGTTCACGCGCAGTTCATACCGGATCATCTTCATGGGGTCCGCGGAATGCAGCACAATGTCGTTCAGTCCGCCGGATTCATGGATCACTTCCCGGTCCCGCATGACCTTCCCGTGCACCAGCATATGCTCCTGGATCAGGTACGCGCCGTCTTCCATGGCGCTGAAGGCCTCCGCCATCCGGTCCTTCGACACCTCCGCAAGGAAACCGAGCGTGCCGAGGTTGATGCCGAGCAGCGGCAGGTGGTATTCCGCAAAGTCGCGGGCGGCGCGGATAATGGTGCCGTCCCCGCCGAACGTGACGATACAGTCCGCCTCCGAAGGATCCTTCGCCACACAGACGCCGTCCATACGGTAAAGCAGGTCTTCCGCCCGTTTCGCGTAACGGACCGCCTCTTCTTTTTTGGTGTTCGGAATCAGCAGGTAACGCATGTCGATCCCTTTCTCTTAAAGCAGTTCATGTGAACGGGCGACAACGCCGTCCACGTCGACGGGGACATCTTCCGGGGCCTCATCCGCCCCGGGATAACGAAGATACAGCAGGTATTCGATATTTCCCTCCGGTCCCTTGACCGGGGAAAACGTCAGTCCTTTCACCGAAAAACCCAGGGACCCGGCGTACGCGGTCACATGCCGGCAGACTTCCCGGTGGACGTCCGGATCCCGGACGACCCCTTTCTTCCCGACTTTCTCGCGCCCTGCCTCAAACTGCGGCTTGATCAGGACCACCGCTTCCCCGCCGGGTTTCAGCCGGTCCCGGATCGGTTCCAGGATCTTCGTCAGGGAAATGAAGCTGACGTCCGCGGACGCGAAATCGATCCCTTCCGGGACCTCCGCTTCCGTGACGTAGCGCATATTCGTCTTCTCCAGGTTCACGACCCGCGGGTCGGTCCGGAGCTTATAATGCAGCTGCCCGTATCCCACGTCCACGGCGTACACCTTCGCCGCGCCGTTCTGCAGCATGCAGTCCGTAAACCCGCCGGTGGATGCGCCGACGTCCATGCAGACCTTGCCCTCGAGCGATAGCGGGAATTCCTTCAGGGCTTTCTCAAGCTTCAGGCCGCCGCGGCTGACATACGGGAGCGCCGTGCCGCGCACTTCGATGGGGGCATACGGGTCGAACATGCTGCCGGGCTTGTCTTCCCGCTGCCGGTTCACATAGACGCGGCCTTCCATGATCAGCGCCTTCGCTTTCTCACGGGACTCCGCGTACCCCATATTCAGGACCAGAATATCCAGACGTTCCTTCATGAAAACCCTCTGAGCCGCCTAAAACCGCCAATGCGCATCCGCCCCGCGCGGGTGTCTCCAGGGATCACCGCTGATGAAGATTCGCCCCTTGCAGGCGGCTTCACGGATCCCTTCCCGCTGAAAAATCTCTATGTACCGGTTCGCTGCAGGGACCACCCCTGGTGAGGAATCCACACCGCAGGCTGCTTCCGGGTTCACCGGTCACGAAGGGCCCTTTCCTTAGCGGTTCTCTCCGGGAATCACCCCTCGCCGAGGATCCGCCCCGTAATGCTCTGCGCGTCCATGCCGAGGTACCGCTTCAGGTCCGCGGTATCCCCCTGCGGGACGAAAAGATCCGGAATGCCGACGCGGATCATACGGACGGAAGTGTCCTGTCCGGCGAGCCATGCCGAAACCTGCTCGCCGAACCCGCCGATCAGGACGCCGTCTTCCAGCGTCACGACCGTCCGGTGGGCAGGCAGCAGCCGCGCGACGGTTTCACTGTCCCACGGCTTCACAAACCGCATATTTACAAGCGTCGCCCTGCGGCCCGTTTCTTCCAGCAACCGCGCCGTTTCCCGGCCTTCTTTCACCATCTCCCCCACTGCCAGGATCAGGACGTCCGACCCTTCCTGCAGGACTTCGGCCTTGCCGAGTGCGATTTCCTGCGTCCCTTCCCGCTCTTCGCCGCGGCAGGACCGCATCGCTTCTTCATAAGTCATGGCCAGCCCCCTGGGATAGCGGATGGCCAGCGGGTGGCGGTACGTCAGGGAGAACCGGAGCATCGCTTCCAGCTCCGCGCCGTCCTTCGGGGCGGCGACCGCCATATTCGGGACGGAGGACAGGTATGCCAGGTCAAACGCGCCCTGGTGCGTCTCCCCGTCCCGGCCCACGATCCCCGCGCGGTCCACACCGAATACGACCGGGAGGTCCTGCATGCAGACGTCATGGACGATCTGGTCATACGCGCGCTGCAGGAAAGACGAAAAGACCGCGACATACGGATGCAGGCCCGCCATGGCGAGCCCCGCGGCAAAGGTGACCGCGTGCTGTTCCGCGATCCCCACGTCAAAGAACCGCTCCGGGAAATGCTTCCGGAACGAATACAGTCCGACATTGCACGTCATCGCGGCCGTGATGGCGCAGATGTCCGGCGCCGTCTTCGCGGCGTTCACGAGGAACTTCCCGAAGACGTCCGAATACGTCAGCCCTTTCTTCCGGCTGACGGGGCGGCCGGTGGCCGGGTCGAACGGGTTCACGCCGTGATAGCGTTCCGGGTTCGACTCCGCGGGCCCGTATCCCTTCCCCTTCGTGGTCATCACATGGATCAGGACGCAGCGGTCCATCTCCTTCGCGCGGAGGAACAGTTTCTCCATCTCCATCACGTCATGGCCGTCCACCGGTCCCAGGTACGTGATGCCCAGGTTCTCGAATACCATGCCGGAAGGCATCAGGACTTCCTTCAGGCCGTCCTTGAAACTGGAGAGTTTATCCACCAGCCCCGCGCCGATCCTGGGGATCCCGCTCAGGGTCTTTTTTACATTTTCCTTGGCCTGGTTATAGCCTTTCGCGGAGCGGATCTCCGTCAGGTACTTCCGCAGGCCGCCGACATTCCTGGAAATGGACATCTCATTGTCATTCAGGACGATGATGAAATTCGACTTCAGGACGGCGGCGTTATTCAGGGCTTCAAAGGCCTCGCCGCCGGTCATGGACCCGTCCCCGATGATGCTGACGACCTTATAATCCTGCTTCAGGAGGTCCCGCGCCTTGACAAATCCGATTCCCGCGGAAAGGGACGTGGAGGAATGGCCGGTGTCGAAGCAGTCGTACGCGGATTCGCGGACTTTCGGGAAGCCCGACATCCCGTGCAGGTCCCTCAGGTGGTCAAACCCCTCCATCCGGCCGGAAAGGAGTTTATAGGCATAGGACTGGTGGCCCACGTCCCAGATGACCTTATCCTTCGGCAGGTCGAAGCTCCGGAAGAGCGCAAGCGTCAGTTCCACCGTCCCCAGGTTCGAGGAGAGATGCCCGCCCTTCACGGCGGTTTTCTGTATGATAAAATCCCGGATCTCGCCGGCAAGAACGGCGATCTCCTTTTCGGACATCCCGCGGATGTCCTCTGCCGAAGGCACTCGTTCCAGCATTACTTATCCCTCGTCATCAGTGTTTTCAGCAGCGCTTCGAGGAACAGGTTCTCCCCGCTGAGGCCTTCGATCATCGCGATGGCTTCCGAAGACAGCCGGATGACCGCTTCCCGCGCCCGGTCGAGCCCGTACAGCGTCACGTAGGTGGTTTTTTTGTTCTTCTCATCCGAATGGACCGGTTTCCCGAGGACTTCTTCCGTGGAAGTCTCGTCCAGGATGTCGTCCCGGATCTGGAACGCCATGCCCACGCGGGCGGCGATCTGTTCCACGATCGCGATGTCTTCCCGGGATGCGTCCGCGAGGATCGCCCCGCACATCATGGCCGCCTCGATCAGCGCCCCGGTCTTCAGTTTATAAATAAAATGCAGCTGCTCTTCCGTCAGCGGTTCCCCGGTCATCTGGACGTCTACGGACTGCCCGCCGATCATGCCGGAGACACCGGTCTTCCTGGCGAGCACTTCCATGGCGCGCCCCACATTGACGGCCTGCGACTGGAACACGAACGCTTTCGCGGCGGTTTCAAACGCGTACGCCATCAGGGCGTCCCCCGCCAGCACGCCGAAATCTTCCCCGTATGCCGCCCAGACGGAAGGTTTGCCCCTCCGGAGGGCATCATTGTCCATGCAGGGAAGGTCGTCATGTACGAGCGACATGGAATGGATGTATTCAATGGCGGCCATGAACGGTTCCACGATCTTCCCGCGGCCGTCAAACAGGCGGTAGGTTTCCAGCATCAGGAGGGGACGCAGGCGTTTGCCGCCGGCAAGCACCGCGTAATTCGACGACTCCAGGATCTTCTTCTGGAGCCCCGTCTCTTCCGGAAGGTACCGGCGGATCACTTCTTCCGCGTAATCCGTCCGGATGCTCAGTTCCTCTTCAAAACTCATCGGTCACTCCTTGATCCGTCAGGATTTTAAGCCGTGTTTCGGCTTCCGACAGGACAGCGCCGGATTCCCGCACCAGGCGGACGCCCTCCTCAAACAGGGCAAGCGATTCCTGCAGGTCCGGTTCCCCGCTCTCCAGTTTCTTAATAATCGTTTCAATCGCCGTGAGGCGTTCCTCAACGGTTACAGTGGATTTCTCTTCATTCATAGGGTTCGGTCTTTCTGACTTCCGTCTGTACGGTCCCGTCATGGAGCGTGACAAGGAGCGGCTGGCCGGGGCTTACGTCCCGCACGGAGCCCACCGGCTTCCCGTCCGCGGAAAGGTATCCGTAGCCGCCGGTCAGTTTCGAAAGCGGCGACAGGGCGTCCAGCTTCCCGGCGGCCATCTGGTAACGCTTCATCAACGCGTTCCAGAGGGCGTGGACCGCCTGGTCCAGCTGCCGGGCGTCACGGTCGAGGCGGACCCGGTACCGTTCCAGGACCGCAGACGGATGCACTGCCTTCAGCGAAAGCGTATCCCGCTCCATCCTGTGCTTCAGTTCCCGGACCTTCTGTCCGGCGGCATAAGCCATCTCCTGCAGGTACCCGTCCAGCATGGCGGCAAAAGCCGCGTATTCGAAAACGGCGAGTTCCGCGGCGTGGCTGGGCGTGGACGCGCGGAGGTCCGCCGCCAGGTCCGCAATCGTAAAATCCGTCTCGTGCCCGACCGCGGAGATCACCGGCGTATCCGCGTCGAAAATGGCCCGCGCCACAATCTCTTCGTTAAACGCCCACAGATCTTCGATGGAACCGCCCCCGCGCCCCACGATCATCACGTCCGGATGGTACGCGTCCATCCGGCGGATGGCTTCCGCGACGGATTCCGCGGCGCCTTCCCCCTGGACTTTCGCCGGGCACAGGATGAGCTGGACGTACGGGTTCCGCTGGTGCGAGATCCGGACAATGTCACGGAGGGCCGCACCGGACGATGCCGTCACGACGCCGACCGTACGCGCGTAGACCGGGATCGGTTTCTTGAACGAGGCGTCAAAGAGCCCGAGCTCTTCCAGCCGGCTCTTCAGCTCCAGGAAACGCCGGTAGAGGTCTCCCTGCCCTTCCGCCTCGATCACGCGGGCATAGAGCATGGTGCGTCCCGCGGCCTCGTAGAAGTCCACGGAACCGGTCACGACCACCCGCATACCGTCCTGCAGGCGGCAGGAAAGCCCCTTCGCCCGGTTCCCCGAAAACATGGTCACCGAAAGCGCGGCTTTCTCATCCTTCAATGTAAAATAAATATGTCCGCTCGGGTGATCCTTTAGATTCGACACTTCGCCGCGAACGGATACGCGCGTCAACAGGAAATCCTGCACGAACATATTTTTGATATACTGATTCAGTTGTCCGACGGAATACACCGTGTTCATGCGCGGGATGCCTTACGCGAACCGGGCGAGGATCCCGTTCACGAACCGGGGCGAATCCTCACCGCCGTACTGTTTGGCCAGGTTCACGGCTTCGTTGATGGCCAGCGACGTCTCCACCCCGGGGTCATAGAGGATCTCATACACGGCAAGCCGCAGGATGGAAAGATCCGCCTTGTTCATCCGGGAGATGTCCCAGTCCTTCGAATAAGACCCGATCTGTTCGTCAATGGACGGGATTTTAAGGAAAATATCCTGCGCGCGGGAAAGGAGCAGCGCCCGGTCTTCCTCTTCCAGGTTGTCCTGGAGCTCCAGGAAATTCCCGATCTGTGTGTCCAGCTCCGGATTCGGATAGAAGCTGTACTGGTAGACCATCTTCATCGTGAGGTCCCGCTGCCTGATCCTTGAAACACTCATGCCGTAACGCCCACCACTGTCACATCCACGGAAAGGACTTCCTTGCCGGTCATGGAGGTCAGCGCGTTCGTCACTTTCTCCATCACATTTGTACAGACCGTCTGGATGGGGACCGTCCCGTCCAGCGTCACGTCGATCTTAATGGAAACCTTGTTCCCGGCGCCCTGGATCTTGATGCACTTCGGCAGCTCCTTCAGGCCCGACCGGGTAATCATATCATGCTTCACGGACGTGCCGACCGCAAACACGCCTTTCACTTCCGTCGCGGCAAGGCCGGCGATGGCCAGCACAACTTCATTCGCGATGCGCACGTCACCGACTTTCGACTTAATCACATCTTCCATGTCCGTACCTCCCTATTCGTCCTCTGACCCGTCCAGTTCCTGCACCGCTTCGTTCAGCGAGAGCATCCGGTCGTCCAGGGCATTGATCATCTTCGCGCACTCGGAAAGTTCGTCTTTCAGGTATTCCGGTGCTTTCCCTTCGAACTTATAATATATTTTATGTTCCAGCGAGGCCCAGAAGTCCATGGCGATGGTCCGGATCTGGATCTCCACCTTCGTGTCCACGGCCCCGCCGGACATAAACACGGGTATGGTCACGATCATATGATAGCTCTTATACCCGTTCGATTTCGGATTCGCAATGTAATTCTTGATCAGGAGCACCTTAATGTCGTCATGGCTGCTGATCATGTCCGCGACCTTGTAAATGTCGGACGTGAAGGAGCACACGATCCGGATGCCCGCGATGTCGTTCAGGTACTGCTGCATGCTGACGATATCCGTCTCATGGCCTTCCCGCTTCAGCTTCCGGACGATGCTTTTCGGGGTCTTCAGCCTGCTCGTCACGTGCTCGATCGGATTATACTTGTGGACCGAGATGAATTCCTCTTTCAGGATCTCGATCTTCGTGTTCATCTTCTTCAGCGCGGATTCGTAGAGAAACATCAGGGTCTCCCAATCCTTCGCTTCGTCTCCGCTTAGAATAAAATCCCTGGTCAATGAGGGCCTCCGTCCTGTCCCGTTCCCGGTCCCGCGGCATGTCCCGCGGATGATTCCCGGTCCGTCCCGACCGGCCGCGGTCAGGGCTTCTTCCGGATGTTTTTCACATAAAGCAGCCACAGCCCTTTCAGGACCAGCTGCGGGTCCAGGGAAATGTCGTGCCTGCAGTACGGGACCACCGCGGACGCCGCGTGTCCCGTGGCAATGACGCGGCACGGGTACCCGAGTTCCTCCTGGAAGCGCGTGATGATGCCGTCCACGGATCCGGCCGTGCCGTAAATGGCGCCGGAGCGCATGCATTCCACGGTGTTCGTCCCGATCGCGTGCGCCGGTTTCGTCAGGGAAATGTCCGGGAGCAGCCCCGCCCTGGAGGACAACGCGTCCAATGAGATCCGGAGTCCCGGAAGGATGGCGCCGCCCCGGAACGAGCCCTTCAGGTCCAGCACCGTGAGCGTCGTCGCGGTGCTCATATCCAGGATGATCAGCGGCGGCTCATAATCAGCCAGCGCAGCCACCGAAGACGCAAGAAGGTTCCCGGCGAGTGTGCCGGGATCATCGATCCGTACGTTCAGCCCGGTCTTCATGCCGGGTCCCACGACCATGGGGACCGCGCCGGTCAGGACATAGGCCGCTTCCTTCAGCTCTTCCGTCACTTCCGGGACGACGGACGACACGATGCACCCGTCGATCTCCTGAAGCCGGATCCCGTAGAAGTCCAGCAGCCTGCTGACCTGTACGCAGTATTCCGAACAGGTCTCCGCGGGATCCGTGTGGAAACGGATCACCGCGCGGATCTCCCCGTCCTCGATACAGCCCATCTGTATATGGGTATTGCCGGCGTCAAATGCGAGGATCTTCATCTCCGTCCCATCAGAATCCGGCGCTCTTCCCGCTGTCCGGCGTGCGGGAACCGATATAGTTCCTGCCGATCTGGATGATCCTGTAGATCACCGGGCAAAGCACCAGGCATACACCGAGCTCGATCAGGAAATTCCACCCGATCAGGCCGGTCACCACAAATACGCCGACATTCACGCCGGCACCAGCCCATTCTTTAATCGTATCCACGAAGAAAAGCATGCAGCCGATCAGGAACACGCCGGTATTCGTCACCGGGCAGAGGATGGAAGAAAGGACAACGCCCGGGTAGGGGTTCTTCCAGGTCACGGATGCGGCCTTGTACACCAGCGCCGCCTCGGCACCGGCCGCCGCGCCCTTCACCAGGACCGTCGCGATGGTACCGACCGGATTAATCTGCAGGAACAGGCTCGCGTCCCCGGAAAGCAGCACGGCGACACCGAACGCCAGTCCGAGCCACGCGCCCGCGCCGACCCCATATAACGCGCCGCCGACGATGATCGGCACCAGCGCGAAGGTCAGCGAAAAAAGCCCGCCCGCATGGAGCCATGCCGTCAGATACTGCAGAACGACCACCACGGCGGTCAGGATACCGACCCCTGCAATAAACAGGGTTCCCTTACGAATGCTCATATTTTGAATTCCCTCCTGCTATCGCTCCGGTCATGCCGGATGCGGTGCGGTTCATACTTTAGCATCTCGGTACAGATTTGTCAATGCCTGTTCGGGAAGGCTGGCGCGGATCCCGGAAACGCGTCGCATGCCGGTCCCGGGATCCCCGCTTCCGGCATCATGCCGGCCGGCGCCGGGAAAGGCACCCGGAAACGCGTCCGCGGTGCGGCCCCGGACCGGAACCGCACCGCGGGTACCGGGCTTCTCGCGCGGGCGTTCTGGGCGCCGCCGTACTGCCCGGGCTGTGCAACCGTCTGACGTGCGGTTACTCTTCCGCCGTAAACTGGTCCTTACCAACGCCGCAGAGCTCACAGGTGAAATCTTCCGGGAGGTCTTCCCACTTCACGCCGGTCTCCTCTTCGTCATACACCCATCCGCAGATATCGCATACGTATTTCATTGTATCTACCTCCTATATTGATATTGGATTCTTTACGGGTACCGGGGCGCTTTGCGTCCCGCCGGTCCCTGTCCGCGCCTGTTTTCCTTATAGAACGCCTGCCGCGGAACCTGTCCCCGTTATAACCGATTTGCAACGGGAATACAAGCCTGTTCATCAGGAATTCACAGAATCCCCGGAATCCCTCAGCGCTTCCCCAATCCCGTGTTTGATGTCCTGGTAGGAAAAGCCCTTCCCGGCAAAATACCGGAACGCCTTCTCATACAGTTTCGGGTCCCCGGGATCCTTCAGCCCGTACTTCCGCTCAAACAGGGCGCGGACCGTTCCCGCATCGTCCCATTCGAACGTCTCCGCGGCCGCTTCCGCGTCTTCCGTGGAAACGCCCTTCTCTTTCAGTGCTTCCAGGATCTCCTTCCGGCTCTTCCTTCCGAAATGGCCCCGGATATAGCTCTCCGCGAAACGGCGGTCATCCAGATAGTGAAAGGACCGGACGTATTCCACCGCTTCGTCGACGGCGGGAGCCGGGAAACCGGCTTCTTCGAGCTTCTCCCGGAGCTTCCGCTCCGTCCGGTCGGAAAACTCAAGGAGTTTCAGCGCTTTCTTCTTCGCCTGGCGGATGACTTCCGCGCGGCCGTCTGACCGGCTGCCGTCTTCAGTCCCGGCTCCGGCACGGCGATCAGGAACAGGCTCCCGACAGGCGTCTGACCGGCCGCCGCCTTCAGGCCCGGCTACGGGACGCCCGCCGGGGAAAGCTTCCCCCCGCCCGTCCGGCAGCGGTCCCTCTGTCCGCGTGTCCTTCGTATACATCACTGAAACCGCCCTTTCCGGGGTCACTCCTCATCGATGATAATTTCCACGTCTTCCTCCGCGGCGGCCTTCTTACCGCGCTTTTTCGGCGTCTCAGCGGGTGCTTCGGCAGCGACTGCGGGCGCGGGGGCCTTCTCCAGCCCGAAATGGGCACGGGTCTTCTGCTCCACCTCCGCGAGGACTTCCGGATGCTCTTCCAGATAGATCCGGGCATTATCCCGGCCCTGGCCGATCTTCTCCCCCTGGTAGGAGAACCAGGCGCCGCTCTTCAGCACGATCCCCGCGCTGCACGCGAGTTCGAGGATATCCGCCGCGCGGTTGATGCCCTTGCCGAAAAGGATGTCAAACTCCGCCTCCTTGAACGGCGGCGCTACTTTATTCTTCACAATCTTCACGCGGGTATGGTTCCCGATCACTTCCCCGCCCTGCTTCAGGGACTCCACGCGGCGGATATCCAGACGGACGGACGCGTAAAACTTCAGCGCGCGGCCGCCGGTGGTGGTCTCCGGATTCCCGTACATGACCCCCACCTTCTCACGAAGCTGGTTGATAAACACCACGATGCAGTTCGACTTCCCGATGACCGCCGTCAGCTTCCGGAGCGCCTGGGACATCAGCCTGGCCTGCAGGCCGACGTGGGAGTCCCCCATGTCCCCGTCGATCTCCTGGCGCGGGACGAGCGCCGCCACGGAATCGATAATGATGATGTCCACGGCGCCGGAACGCACCATGGTCTCGCAGATCTCCAGCGCCTGCTCGCCGGAATCCGGCTGGGAAATATAGAGGTTATCGATATCCACGCCGATGTTCTTCGCGTAAACCGGGTCCAGCGCGTGCTCCGCGTCGATAAAGCCCGCGATGCCGCCCCGCTTCTGGACTTCCGAAACCATATGCAGGGCCACCGTGGTCTTACCGGAAGATTCCGGCCCGTAGATCTCGATGATCCTGCCGCGCGGGATCCCGCCCACGCCGAGTGCGACGTCCAGGCTCAGACTGCCGGTGGGCACCGCTTCCACAACCATCCTGGACTCTTCCCCGAGCCGCATGATGGCGCCTTTCCCGTAACTCTTCTCGATCTGCCCGATGGCCGCGTCCAGCGCCTTCAGCTTTTCTGACCTGTCCATTCTTATACCTCCAGAACATTTGTTCGACTCTGATAATATAGCAGATCCGTCCGGCCCTGTCAAGCGTTTTCCGGAATCTTCCGTAAAAAAACAGGCGGCGGCATCCCACGCGGACTATTATAAGGAGTGATCGGGAAAATGTCCATAGAAAAAAGGCCGGAAATACAGGATTTGGAGATCCTTCCCACAGAAACCTCCACATCTTGTGTCTCTTCCGGCCTTTTTCTTCACAGGTCCGCAGCCTCCGGGCACTTCCCGGAGCCGTTTTCCCCGTCCTTCCGGCGGCTTCCCGCGCGCTTTCCCGCGCGATGCCTGCCCGGGACGGTTATTCTTCCGCCTTCTTTTTGATGTCGTCCACGGCGGCGTCCACCTTCTCGTCTTTCCGGACTTTCTTCCCGGTGACCTTGTCCACCACTTCCGGAATCATGTCAAGGACCCTGGAGAAGCTGTCCTGGTTCTTGATGTTGATGATCTTCGCCGCGCCGTCGTTCTGGATGATCAGCACGGCGCTCGGGGACATTTTCGCCCCCATCCCGCCGCCGCGGGTATCCCGTTTGGTGCCGGTCACGCCGACCCCGATCTGCACGTCGTTCAGCGGGAAAATGGTGCAGTCATTGACCTTGAAGGGCTGCCCGACCACAAGCTTCGAAGAGGCGAATCCCTCCAGTCCTTCCAGCAGCGATTTTACGGAATCTTTCAGATCACTCATAGTTTTCTCCTTTACGCAGACATTTCCTGCGTGTTTTTCCCGTCAGTCCATCACGCGTCCGTAAAAACGGCCGCGGCCCCCAGTTCGTCCCTGTCCTCAGGGCGCCAGCAGGATGGAACGGACCTTCGAAAGCTCCTCCTCCGTAATGCCGCAGCTCTTCAGGTAGTTCGCGGCCTTTTCGGACAATGAAGCCCCTTCATATTTGTCGATCTTCCCGATCACGCTGGCTTCCAGCGTATTGAACAGGCGCGCCGAACCGATCTCCCCGAAGTTGGAGAACAGGTAATCCCGGTAAATGTCTTCCTCGGCAACGCCCAGGAACCCCAGGACCAGGTAGGACACGAGGCCCGTCCGGTCGGTCCCGATGCTGCAGTGGAAATACACCGGATAACTGCTTTCGTCCGCGAGCAGGGCGAAGATTTCGCGGATCTGTGCCTTATTGCCCTCCGGGCCGCCGCCGGAGTCCATCTCGACGTTGACGTAGCGGACGCCCGGGGCCAGCGATTCCGTAAGGCCGCCGGTTTCATTGTTGGAAGCCCTGCGGAGGTCCAGTTCCGTCCGGACCTTCATCGTCTCCGTAAAGACGCGCATACCGGCTTCGGTGATCTCCGCGACCGGGGTTTCCTTACTGTCGGCATTCAGCCGGCCGCCCCTGTAGAGCATGCCCTGCTTCACGCGTTTGTCGCCGGCTTTATAGCCGCCGAGGTCCCGCACATTGGTCACGCCTTCCACGAACAGGTTCCGGGGGCCGGCCGCCGTGGTCGTGAACTGCGAAAGCTTCGCGTCGTTGAGACCGGCTTCGGTGACCGCCGCGCGCCAGTAATAGGTGGTGTCCAGGAGCAGGTTCGTGATCGGCAGGCTCTGTTCGGAAGTCTCATAGAGCTCGAACTCCGACATATTGCTCTCTGTGGAAACCTGGACGAAGAAGCGGTCTCCCTTCAGTTTCTGGTCCGAAAAATCCAGGACAATGGATTCCGGGCGGCTCAGTTCTTTCTTGCCGTCCGCGTACCGGTCGATCTTGTCATAGGAACCGGCCAGGTATTTGGCCTGGGCTTCCGTATGGATCTCGGTCCGGTCGGAGGCTTTCTGCGTCCCCTTTGTGGGGTCTTTCGCGCCGCCGCAGCCGCAGGCCAGGACCAGCGCGGCCGCAAGGAACAGTGCAAGACTCTTCTTCATAGCTGTTGTCTCTCCTTAAACTGCTTTCGTTGTAAGGCGCGCTTTAAACGCGCCGGATTCACCGTTTCACATCCGAACAGGCGTCAGGCAAGGCTGCCGGGAACGCTTTACGCTTCCGCGGCCGCCGGCTTCCCGTTTCCCGGGGCGCCTTTTTCCTTTCCGAAGTACTTTTTGTAATTCTTCAGGACGAAGCGGACTTCCTTCTTCAGAAGGAGCCTCAGGCCGACCAGGACAATGTATCCCGCGTACACCCTTCCTTCCAGGGCAGCCTCCCCGTCCAGGCACGCTTCCGTGAAGTCCGGGTCGAGGTAAAAATCTTCCGCCGCGGGGTAAAGCCGGCAGAGGTACGCGTACGCCATCCCGGTATCCGCCGGGGAATCAAAGCCGAAATGCAGCTCGCCTTCCACCCGCTTCGGCGCGATATGCCGGACCAGCTTCCGGACCTGCAGAAGCGCATAGGAAATGGCTTCCCCGGTCCTTTCATCAGTCACAAAAAGCGCTTTCCGCCGCAGTTCACGGTATTTTTCGCGGAACGCCCCGAGCTTTTCCAGGAACCGTCCGTAAAGGCCTTCCGGCGCGTCAACATCGTCCGCGGGGGCGTCTTCCCCGGTTTCCGTCCCGGGATTTTCCCCGTCTTCTCTGTTATCCCCCTGTCCGGTGCCCGCGTCCGGCGATTCCCCGCCTTCCGCGGCTTTCCCGGTGGTTGCCGCGGTTTTCCCGTTGTATACCACGTCTTTCCCCTGGGAATCCCCGGCCTTCTCCGCGGGTTCCGCGGCTTTCCCCGTGGTTACCGAGTCTTTCCCCGTGGTTACCGAGTCTTTCCCAGTGTTTTCCGCTGCTTTCCCCGTGGTTGCCGCGGCTTTCCCCGGACCGCTCTCCGAACGGATTTCAGGACCGTTCTCCGGAGCTATTTCCGGACCGCTCTCCGAACGGCTTTCAGGACCGTTCTCCGGAGTTATTTCCGGCCCGTTTTCCGCAGCTTTTTCCGCAGCTTTTTCCGACTTCTCCGCGGCTTCTTCCTCCCCGGTTCTTCTCTCTTCCGGGGCCTTCTCCGTCCCTCCCCCGGTTTTCTCCCCCTTCTCCTTCTTCTTCAGCGCCAGCCCGAGCACGCGGATCTCCTTCTCCGTGCCGCCCTCCCTGAAATGCATCAGGAATTCTACAAGGTGCAGCATCCAGGATACCGTCACGTCCCCGTTCAGCACTTTCTCCCGGTACGACAGGAATCCCCGGTACCGCACGGGCACCAGGAGGAGGACCAGCAGGAGCAGCAGGAGGGCCAGCAGGATCCATCCCAGGATCTTCAGGATCAGGAGCACGACACTCATGGGCATGCCTCCGCGCCGAGCGCGTCCAGGTAGGACAGGACGTCCGTCCCCCCGGTCTCCCGGTACACTTCCGCGGCAATGGCGGACGCCAGGTCACAGGCCTCCTCCTTCGTCCGCGCGATCCCCACGATCCGTTTCCCGCTGTCCCGGTTCACGGGCAGCTTCAGCAGGGCCGCCTGCATGATTTCGAGCACATCGGGCCCGTCGTCAGGCACGAGGAGCACGTAGGACCCGGCCGGAAGGTGTTCCGCTTTCAGTTTTCGGATCTTCCCGGGCCGCGGTTCCTTCCCGCCCGGCCCCAGGAACAGATAACGGTTAAAAATCAAGATGCCCTCCGAAAGCCACCGGTGTCCCGGACAGACGGCCGGTCACAGGTCCTTCCCCATGACGTTCCAGTTCTTTACCATATATTCCACAAGGGAAACCACGGTCAGGACGACGGCGATCACGATCAGGACCCAGTTCAGGACGGTAAAGAACGTCCCGGGGAAGTCCAGCGTCAGCGCCACCGTCATGATCATCTGGAAGGTGGTCTTCACTTTCGCGATCTTCGACGCGGCAAGGACCACGCCCTGCTCCGCGGCGACCAGCCGGAACCCGCTGATGATGAATTCCCGCGCGATGATCAGGATCACCGCCCACACCGGGATCTGTCCGGTGGAAACCAGGCAGATCAGCGCCGTACACACCAGGAGCTTATCCGCGAGCGGGTCCGCGAACTTGCCGAAATTCGTGACAAGGCCGCGCTCCCTTGCGATCCGGCCGTCGTAAAGGTCGGTCAGGGACGCGAGTATGAAGACCAGGGCCGCGGCGTAATGGCTGTACGGCCAGACGGGCCTCAGGAAAAAAAGGACCACGAAAACCGGGATCATCGCGACCCGCAGCATCGTCAGTTTATTCGGCAGATTCATCGATCAACTCTCCTGTCAGGTCATAGGCTTCGGACCCGGTCACCCGCGCGCGGACGAACGTGCCGGAAAGCAGTTCCCGCCCGCTCCTGATGAAAATGAGGCCGTCCACGTCCGGCGCGTCCATCACCATACGCCCGGCGTACAGGTCGTCTTCGGAGACGACGCGGCCTTCGATCAGGACTTCCAGCGTCCGGCCCACGAGCTTCCGCCCGTTTTCACGCGAAATCTCCTGCTGGAGCCGCATGACGCCGTTCCGCCGCTTCTTCTTGATCCGTTCCGGCACCTGGCCCTTCATCCGGTCCGCCTCCGTCCCCTCTTCCCGGGAGAAGGTAAACACCCCGAGCCGGTCAAAGCGGGCTTCCCGGACGAAATCCAGCAGTTCCTGGTAATCCTCTTCCGTCTCGCCGGGGAACCCGGTGATCAGGGACGTACGGAGCGCAATGTCTGGGATCCGCGCCCGGAGGAGCCGGATCTTCGAAAGGATCTCTTCCTTCCGGGTCCTGCGGTTCATCGCCTTCAGGATCCGGTCGCTCGCGTGCTGGACGGGGATGTCGAGGTACGGCACGACGCGGTCATTTTCCGCGAGTACCTGTACCAGTTCATCCGTAATCTCTTCCGGATAGCAGTACAGCAGGCGGATCCAGCGGATGCCTTCCGTCTCCGAAAGCTTCGCAAGCAGTTCCGGGAGCGCGCGGCGCCCGTACAGGTCCGTCCCGTAAAGCGTGGTCTCCTGCGCGACCAGGATCAGTTCCCGGACGCCGGATCCCGCGAGCGCCGCGGCTTCGGACAGCAGGTGTTCCATCGGCACGGACCGGTAAGGGCCGCGCACCTTCGGAATCACGCAATAGGCGCAGTTTTTGCTGCACCCTTCGGCAATTTTCAGGTAAGCGTAATATCCCCCGGACGACACGATGCGGCCGCGCGGCACGGATTCGCACAGGCGGTCCTTCGGAAGGAAGACGTGCGGATGGCGCCCTTCCAGCGCCTCCCCGATCACTTCTGCAATCCGATCCCAGGCGGTGACGCCCAGGCAGCCGTCGATCTCCGGAAGCTCCTTCTCCAGTTCGTCCTGGTAGCGTTCCGCAAGGCATCCGGTCACCACCAGCGCCTTCAGGATGCCTTCCGTCTTCATGCGGGACAGGGAGAGGATTTCCTGTATGCTCTCTTCCTTCGCGTCCCCGATGAAGCAGCAGGTATTGACCAGGATGACGTCCGCCTCCTCCGGCGCGTCGGTAAATGCGTACCCCGCGTCCGAAAGGATCTTCAGCATATGCTCCGCGTCGCAGAGGTTCTTGTCACAGCCGAGGGAGGAAATGTAAATGTTCACTCGGCTTCCTGTTCCTCTTCGGGTTCGTCCTTCAGGACGTGCACCATGCCGCTGTACATTTCATCCACGGCCACGGACAGGTTCTTCGCCTTCGGCGCTTCCTCGACGAGCGGCTCAGACCCCGAATTGATCTGGCGCGCGCGCTTCGCCGCGGCCAGGACCAGCGTGTAGCGGCTCTGGATCTGCTGGGTGTTCTCGCCGGCTTCGGCGTTCATTTTATCGATCAGTTCCTTGTAAGACGGATGCAGCATGGGCTCACTCCTCCTCTGTCCTCGTAATGTCTTCCAGTTCTTTCTTCAGTTCCTCGGAGAAACGTGCCCGGTTGTGCATGCTCTGCCGGTACATGCAGATCATGCGGTACAGTTCCTCAAGACAGGTCTCGAAATCATCGTTGACCGTCACGTAATCGTAATTCCGGATGCAGTCGGTCTCTTCCACGGCACGCGCCAGGCGGCGCCCGATCTCTTCCATGGTCTCGGTGCCGCGGTTCACGAGCCGCCGCTTCAGTTCCGCGGCGCTCGGGGGAAGCACGTACACCAGGAAAGCGTCCGGGAAGATCCGCTTGATGTTCATGCCGCCGGTGACCTCGATCTCCAGGATCAGGTTCCGGCCGCGCTCCAGCGTATCATAGACAAATGCTTTCGGTGTCCCGTAGTAGTTCCCGTTATACTTCGCGTACTCAAGCAGTTCCCCGTCTTCGATCATACAGCGGAATTCCTGCTCCGTTTTGAAAAAATACTCCACACCTTCGGTCTCCCCTTCCCGGGGCGCCCTGGAGGTGGCGGAAACGCTCAGCCGGAACGCGTCCGGGTAGCGGTCCAGGAGCGCGTTGATCAGCGTGCCCTTCCCGACACCGGAGAATCCGGAGATCACGATCAGCAGTCCCTGCATGGATTACCTCCTTATCATGCCGCTCTGAAGGCGGTATCAAAATATTTTACCAAAAAAAGCCCTGCCTGTCAACCTTTTCGGCGTGCGGCGCGGCCGCCCGCATGGGTAAAAAGCGCTCTGTTTCCCGGTTCCGGCCGCGTCTTCCGGCGCCGCCGTCCGGGCATCGAAAGCCGCTCCGGACCCGATCCTTCCGCATCGGTCACCGGACCCGCCCTGCAAGGTTACTGGTACCGCCAGCCCGGCAGGTACCGGTTCTTCAGCAGGCCTTCCGCGGACCGCGCGAACCCGAGCGGGAAGCGGTCCGCCATGACGAG
>JAGDAW010000085.1 GCA_017959345.1 Lachnospiraceae bacterium
GGGCTCCTCGAAAGCCCACACCGCCTCGTCCGTCGAGACCTGCAGCGCGGAAGTCCAGAAGGGCAATGCGCCCGAAGAGCGGAAGCTGCAGCGCATGTTCCGCAAGGCGTCCGTCTGCCGGATGATCAAGCGGTGCAATGATTTCGGCGCGGGCGGCGTCTCCGTCGCGATCGGCGAACTGGCGGACGGCCTCCGCATCAGCCTGGACGCGGTGCCGAAGAAATACGACGGCCTGGACGGCACGGAACTCGCGATCAGCGAGTCCCAGGAGCGCATGGCGGTCGTGATCGCGCCGGAAGACCTCCAGGCCTTCCTGAAGGAAGCGGACGCGGAGAACCTGGAGGCGACCGTGACCGCGGTCGTCACGGAGGAGCCGCGGCTCGTCATGAGCTGGAACGGGAAGGACATTGTCAATGTCAGCCGTGAATTCCTGAATTCGAACGGCGCGGAGAAGCACATGACCGTCTGCCCGGCGCCGGCTGTCGTGACGCCGAAGACCGTCACCGGCACGTTCCGGGAGAACCTGGAGAAGACGGTTTCGGACCTGAACGTCTGCTCCAAGCGGGGCCTTTCCGAGCGCTTTGACGCCACGATCGGGGCGGGGTCCGTCTTCATGCCGTTCGGCGGGAAGGACCAGCTGACCCCCATCCAGGCCATGGCGCAGAAGATCTCCATGGAGGAGAAGCACACCGACGACTGTTCCGTCATGGCATGGGGCTACGACCCGGAGCTTTCCTCCGAGAGCCCGTACCACGGCGCGTATTCGGCGGTCGTGGAATCCGTATCGAAGCTGGTCGCTTCGGGCGCGTCTTTCGAAGACGTGTACCTGACGTTCCAGGAATATTTTGAGAAACCCGGGCATGACGGGAAGCGCTGGGGCAAGCCGCTTTCCGCACTGCTGGGCGCCATGGAGGCCCAGATGGCCTTAGGCATCGGCGCCGTCGGCGGCAAGGACTCCATGAGCGGGTCCTTTGAGAACCTCGACGTGCCCCCGACCCTGATCTCCTTCGCGGTGACGACGGACAAGGCATACCATATGGTTTCCCCGGAGCTGAAGGAGGCGGGCCACCGCCTGGTGCTCCTTTCGCCCGAAAAAGACCGGGACGGCCTCCCCGTGACGGAATCGCTGCTCGGGAACTTCCGCCTGCTGACGAAGCTTTTCCGGGAAGGGAACGCATTTGCCGCGTATACGCTCCAGAAGGGCGGGATCGCGGAGGCGGCGGTCAAGATGGCCATGGGCAACGGCCTCGGCGTGAAATTCGAAGACAGCCTGGCCGTACAGGACCTGTTTGAAAAGGACTGCGGCGCGTTCCTTGTCGAATGCGCGCCCGGGACGGAAGCGGGGACGCCGGTCGGGACCGTGCTCGAAGTGCCCGTCTTCATCCTGAGGGACGAGGCGGTCCCGGCGGATGAACTGTACCCGCTTTACGAAGGGAAGCTCGAACCGGTCTACCCGGTCCATGCGGACGCGGAAGCGGTCATGCCCGTCGAAGACCTGTCTGTGAAGGCGGAAGCGTATCCCGCACCCGCCGTAAAATGTGTGAAGCCCCGCGTGCTGATCCCGGCATTCCCCGGCACGAACTGTGAGTACGACAGCGCGCGCGCGTTCCGGGACGCCGGCGCGGAGCCGGAGATCGTCGTGATCCGGAACCGGACGGAGGAAGACATCCGCTGGTCCGTCGAACAGGTTGCCGGTAAGATCCGGGAATCCCAGATCGTGTTCCTGCCCGGCGGTTTCTCGGGCGGAGACGAACCGGACGGCAGCGGCAAGTTCATCACGTCGTTCTTCCGGAACCCGGGCATCACGGACGCGGTCCGCGAACTCCTGGACGAGCGGGAAGGCCTGATGGCCGGCATCTGCAACGGTTTCCAGGCGCTCGTCAAGCTCGGCCTGGTGCCTTACGGGAAGATCGTGGACGCGTCCCCGGACGCGCCGACCCTGACGTTCAATACGATCGGGCGGCACCAGTCGAAGATCGTTACGACCAGGATCGCGTCGAACCGCTCCCCGTGGCTCGCGCTGACGGAGCCCGGCATGAGCTTCAAAGTCCCCATTTCCCATGGGGAAGGCCGGTTCTACGCGTCTCCCGAAGTGATCCGGACGCTCATTGAAAACGGGCAGGTCGCGACCCAGTACGCGGATCCCGAAGGCCATGCGACGATGGAGATCCAGTACAACCCGAACGGATCCGTCATGGCGGTGGAGGGCATTACGTCGCCCGACGGCCGCGTGTTCGGCAAGATGGGCCATTCGGAGCGCATCGGGAAGGACCTTTATCGGAACGTGCCCGGGAATTACGACATCCGCATGTTCGAGGCCGCGGTGCGCTACTACAGGCTGGAACTGTAACGGGTCCCGGAAAGGCCCGGGAAGCCCGGCAGATTTGTACGAATAACCTTTGACCCGGTCCTCGGACTGTGGTATACTCCCGGTGGGCAGGACGGATGATCCGACTGCCCGCCGGACAGCTGTATTTCGGAGGCGTTTCTGCGTTGAGACATCTGAGATTCCTTTATTTTACGATACCGGTCCTCGCGGTCCTCGCGGGGCTCTTTATCGCGGGATTCTGGTATTTCACCCATGACTACCTGGAAGCGGATGTCTCCGAAGCCTACGCCTTCGACATCCCGGACCGGCAGATCGTGATGAGCATCCGGGAGACGGAAGACGTGGACCTGTCGCTGGACGTTGTCTATAAGAATATGGTGGAGCGGGCGGCGCGCCGCCGTGCGGCCTCGTCCTATTCCTTCGAGTATACGGACCCTTCCGTCGTTACGATGGACGGGAGCGGGAAGATCACCCCGCATTCGGTGGGCACGACAGATGTGACGGTCCGTTTCGCCGAACTGTCGGACACGCTCCGCGTGACGGTGTTCATGCCCATCGACGACATCCGGCTGCGCCAGCATGACGTGTCGCTGAACATCGGCCAGACACAGCCGCTGGATGTGGAGGTGGTCCCGGAAGATGCGACGCTTTACGAAGGCTTCCGCTTCATGACGGCGGACCCGTCCGTCGCGAAGGTTTCCGAAGACGGGAAAGTGACCGCGGTCTTCCCGGGCGAAACCTGGATTTACATGGATTCCCACGATTACCGGGATGCCTGCAGGGTCCGCGTCTACGCGCCGCTCGAACGCATCTCGTTCGTCGGCGGGGAATCGGACATTACGCTGGAACGCGGGAACACGTACACGTTCCGGGTGGGGTATTACCCGGAGTATACCACGGACGACCGGTACGTCATTTTCACGTCCTCGAACGAATCCGTCGGCCGGATCACTGCCGACGGCGTCTTTACGGCGCTCGGCGCGGGGAACACGACCATCACCGCGCGGGTCGGGAACTGCATCGTGACCTGTATCGTGCGCGTCCAGGTGTCCATCCGCCGGATCTTCTTCACGACGGGGGACCTGGTCATGCGTTCGGGGGACTCCGTGCAGATTCCGCTTTCCTATGAGCCGATCGACTTTACGGTCAATGTGGGCACCGTCTGGCAGAGCTCGAACCCCGCCGTCGTGTCCGTCACACAGGACGGCACCGTGACGGCGCGCGACGCGGGCACCGCGACGATCACCGCGCAGAACGGATACTATACGACGTCCATGAACATCACGGTCGTCATCCCGGTCACGGGCGTCGCGATGTCGGATGCGGTGAAGACCGTCAACCGGGGGGACCAGTACCGGTTTGAGGCTTCAGTCCTCCCGCTGAACACGACGGAAGACAGGACGATTTACTGGAGCAGCGACAAGACCTCCGTGGCGACCGTGGACGGGAACGGGGTGATGACGGCGGTCGGCCGGGGCACGGCGCACATTACCGCGCTGCACGGGAATTTCTCGGCGTCCTGTACGGTTACGGTGCTCGCGCCGATCACCGAGATCCGCTTCGAGCAGCCGCAGATCTCGCTGATGACGGGGTCCGAATTCGCGATCAACATCCTGTTTGACCCCATCGATACGACGGACGACCGCACCGTGTTCTTCACGGTGGAGGATCCAAGCGTCGGGGTCGTGGACGGCAATATCCTGAAGACCCTGAACCCGGGGACCACGCGGATCGCCGCACGGGTGGGCACGCATTATGCCTACGCGGACCTGACGGTCATCGCGTTCGTCCCTGTGGAACGCATTGTCCTGAGCGCGGCGACCCTGTCGTTTTCCGGTGTCGGACAGCAGCAGAGCCTGTCCGCAACCGTCTATCCCGTGAACGCGACGAACAGCGCGGTGGCCTGGTGGTCGGAGGATCCTTCGGTCGCGGTCGTTTCGGGCGGCGTCGTCACTTCCGTCGGGCCGGGCACGTGCCGCATCTGGGCGACCTCCGGTTCCGTCAATGTGTCCTGTACGGTCTCGGTCGCGCAGGCGGCCCGGAACATCGTGGTTGTCCTCGACCCGGGCCACAACGACAGATATACCGGCGCCTCCTACCACGGTTTCCGCGAAGAGACGCTGAACTTAAGGGTGGCGCAGCTGTGCAAGGCCTATCTGGAGGCCCATTACACCGGCGTCACGGTGCGCCTGACGCGGACGGACGGCACGCCGCTCGCGACGACCAGCCTGAACGACGACCTCCTGGCCCGGGCGCGGTTCGCGCAGGACGTGGGCGCGGAGATCCTGGTCAGCATGCACTTCAACGCGACGGCGAACCACAACGCCTCCGGCTGCCTGGTGTTCGCCTCGATGGATGAAAATGTGGCGGCGCAGTGCGCGGCGCTCGGGAACCGGATCCTCTCGCACATCGCGGAGCTGGGGCTCTATAACCGCGGCGTGATCGTGACGAGCAGCAACCAGTACTTCGACGAATTCGGCAACCCCATGGATTATTATGCCATCAACCGGTACTGCGCCGCGCGCGGCATCCCGGGGATCATCGTCGAGCACTGCTTCCTGGACGTGGACACGGCGTATCTGACCGACGCCATGATGGAGAATTTCGCCATCGCGGACGCGCTCGGCATCGCGGAGTACCTGGGGCTGTCCCCGAAGTGATCCGGCGGTTTTCCCCTGCATACGGGGACGACCGTGGAGCCTGCGTACGGGCCATCTTGCTATGGCGGTTTTCCCCCATATATGGGGAACACAGTGAAGCCTGCGTGCGGGCCGTTTTGCAATGTCGGTTTTCCCCCCATATACGGGGAAAAGACCGTGAAGCCTGCGTGCAGGCCGTTGTGCAATGTCGGTTTTCCCCACACCTGCGGGGAAGGCGGCTGTGACCAACCTGTTTTACGCGGAATGCATCCGCATCTTACGCATTTTCCGGTATGAAGACGATTTGGAAAAAAATACTCGGATACCTGACCGTGGTCTTCGGGGCGGTTGCCGCCTCGGTGGTCTGGCAGGTCTTTATCAGCGCGAACGCGTTCGCCCCCGCCGGCGTCGTCGGCATCACCACCATGATCCAGTACAGCCTGGGCATCAGCGTGGGTTATATGATGCTGCTCATCAACCTGCCGCTCTGTATCCTGGCGATGATCTTCCTGAACCGGGACTACGCGGTGAAAACCTTCCTGTACGTCCTGCTGTATTCCGGCGCCATGCTGGTCCTCCGGTACGGCATTGTGGACCTGTCGGCTTTTGTGTACAAGACGGATAACGGCACCAGTACGGTCCTGGCGCCGCTGGCCGCCGGCGTGCTGGAAGGCGGGCTTTACGGGTTCGTCATGCGGGTGAACGGGAGCAGCGGCGGCACGGACGTCATCGCCGCGCTTGTCCACAAGAAGAATCCCGACCGCAGCATCGCCTGGCTCATTTTCTCGATGAACGCGGTGGTCGCGGTCGTGTCGTATTTCGTCTACGGCTACCATATGGAGCCCGTGATCTGCTGTATCCTCTACGCGTGGGTGTCCGGATCCGTCATGGACATCATCCTGAGGGGCGCGGACGCGAAAGTGCAGTTCCAGATCGTGACGGATACGCCGGACGCGCTGTCGCGGGAGATCATTTCGAGACTCCGCCACGGCGCGACGGCCATCCCCGCGCGCGGCATGTATTCCGGCCGCGACAAGTCGATGCTGATCTGCGTGGTACAGAAGAGCCAGGTGCGGGAGCTCCAGGAGATCATGGAAGAATACCCCGGGTCCTTTGCCATCCTGAGCACCGTGACGGGTGTGGTCGGGCAGTATACCTATGTGGACCGGAACCCGCGGAAGCGGAAGAAACGGAAGGCGAAGGGAAAAGCGAAGAAAATGTGCGCGGGGAAGGAGACAGCCGTAAGCCGGGAAGCGTCCGGGAATGCGGAGATGCCTGGGAATCCAGGAATGACTGTGAATCCGGAA
>JAGDAW010000086.1 GCA_017959345.1 Lachnospiraceae bacterium
GACAGTTATGAGCCGGACGTGTTCAAGTACAGCATGCAGACCCAGGGCGGCTGGGGCGAAGGCTGCTTCACACAGCTGAACGGGAACTTCTACATTTTCGACAAAGACGGTGTGATGCGTACCGGATGGTACACCTATAAGGACACCGCTTCCTCGGATCCGGAAGAAGTGCTGATCTATCGTTACTACATGGATCCCGACGGCACCGTGGTGGAGAAAGGCTGGCGGCAGGTCGACGGGAAGTGGTACTATCTGCAGGGCTATGAGTGCTGCAAGGGCTGGAAAGCCATCGGGGATAAGACCTATTATTTTAAAGAAAACGGCGAGATGGCCGCGAACGAGTACTGCAACGGCTACTGGCTGAACCCGAACGGCACGTTCACGTATTATTATGTGGCCTCCTGGCACCACAACTCGACCGGTGACTGGTTCGGCGACCCCTCCGGATGGTACGCGCGGAACACGACGCTGAAGATCGACGGGAAGTATTACACCTTCGACAGCCGCGGCTATGTCGTAAAATAAAATCAGCCGGAGCCGGGGGCGGAAGCCTTTGCCCCCGGCTCCTGATGATGTCAGGGCAAAAAACGCAGGCGGCCCCATTGCCTGTCTGGTCCCTGAATCCCGAATGTTTGAAATCACGGAGGCTGTCCATGTCCTTTAGAAGCTTTCTTCATAAGCATGAGTTCCTTTATGAAGCGGCATCGCGCATCATCGATCCTGTCCGGGCCCTGCAGGCCCGGATATACAACCGGAAACTCGCGGCGTTATCCACGCGGGAGATCATGGAACTGGACGCCGAACTGTATAAAAAGCGGACAGGCATGGACCTGGACTGGTCCAACCTCCGGACCTACACCGAGATCATGCAGTGGGAAAAAATCTTTGACCGAAACCCCATGAAAGCGGTGCTGTCCGACAAGCTGGCGGTGCGGGACTGGGTATCCCGGACGGTCGGTGAGGCGTACCTGATCCCGCTGATCGGTTCCTGGGACCGGTATTCCGACATCGATTTCGGAAGCCTTCCGGAGCAGTTCGTGATGAAGACGAACCACGGGTCCAGCGACGTGGTGATCGTCCGGGACAAGTCCTCCATGACGTGGGCGGAGAAGATGCGGATGAGAAGGATTATCACGACGTCCATGCGCACGGATTACGCGGGCTCGTCCTATGAACTCCATTACAGCAGCATCCGGCCGAAGATCATTGTCGAAAAATACATCGATTCCGGGGAAGCGGACCTGCGGGATTATAAATTCCTGTGTTTCAACGGGAAACCGTATTGCTGCTGGGTCGATTTCGGGCGGCACGGCGACCACAGGCGGAATATGTACGATCTGGACTGGAACCTGCAGGACTGGACGCAGAACCATTTCCCGAACACCGACGAAAGCGTTCCAAAGCCTGAACATTTCGATGAAATGGTCCGGGTCGCGGAAGCCCTGTGTAAGGATTTCCCCCATGTAAGGGTAGACCTTTACAATGTGGACGGGAAAATATACTTCGGGGAGATGACGTTCACCAACGGTTCCGGTTTTAAGCGGTTCTACCCGGACGAGATGAACCTTAAGCTGGGGCGTCTCTGGGGGATTTCCACGGAGATTCCGGACCTGGACTGATGCCGGGACACGAACGGCCCGGAACCGGGAAAAACAGGGCATGACCGCAGAAATCCCTTGACAGGGGGCTGTGGATATGGTATTTTTTAAAAAAGGACGCAGGTCCTTTTTTTACCACCCGATGTTCACGAAATGGATAAGGAGCATTGTTCATGAATTTACAGGAATCGGACATTCTGAGAACACTGGTGAACGGGCATTTCCCGAACCAGCGCGCCCTGTCGGAAGCCTCCGGCCACAGCCTGGGCGTTGTGAACCGGTCGCTGAAGCAGCTTGCGGAAGACGGGTACATTGACGGGGAGATGCGCCTCGCGGAGAAAGCGAAGCGGGAGATCCGGGAAAACGCGCCGAAAAACGCCGTCATCCTCGCTGCCGGCTTCGGGATGCGGATGGTGCCGATCAACCTGAGCGTCCCGAAAGCCCTGCTGGAAGTGAACGGGGAGCGGCTGATCGACCGCCTGATCCGGCAGCTTCACGAAGCCGGGGTGGACGATATCACCGTGGTCGTCGGGTTCATGAAGGACGAATTCGAGTACCTGATGGACCAGTACGGCGTGGACCTGCTCTATAACCCCGGGTACGCGTCCTCCAACAACCTGCATTCGCTGGCGCTTGCCGCGGACCGGATCCATAACACCTACATTGTCCCATGCGACATCTGGTGCGACCGGAACCCCTTCCGGGCCACGGAGCTGTATTCCTGGTACATGGTCAGCGACCTGATCGATGAGGAGTCCGGCGTCCGGGTGAACCGGAAAACGGAGCTGGTCACAGTTCCCGAGAAGGAAGCGGGGAACACCATGGTCGGGATCGCGTACCTGATGGAGCCGGAAGCGCGCGCGGTCCGGGAGAAGCTCGAAGAAATGGACAATGAAGCCCACGCCGGCGCCTTCTGGGAGGAAACCCTTTTCCGGAAGGACCGCGCCATCGTAAGGGCCAGGATCGTGAAAAGCACGGACGTGGTGGAAATCAACACCTACGAACAGCTCCGGGACCTGGACGCCGACTCGAACCACCTGAAGTCGGACGCCATCCGCACGATCGCGGAGGCGCTCGGCTGCCGGGAGCGGGAGATCGAGGAGATCCGGATCCTGAAGAAGGGCATGACGAACCGCTCGTTCCTGTTCTCCGTCCGCGGGGAGAAATACATCATGCGGATCCCCGGGGAGGGGACGGACCAGCTGATCAACCGGAAGCAGGAAGCGGAAGTCTTCCGGACCATCAGCGGGCTGGGGCTGTGCGACGACCCCGTGTACCTGAACCCGGAGAACGGGTTCAAGATCACGAAATACCTGGAGGGCGTGCGGGTCTGCGACCCCGGGGACGTCCGCGACCTGGAGAAATGCATGGCGAAGCTGAAGGCGTTCCACGGGATGAAGCTCCGGGTGCCCCATACCTTCGATATTTTCGGGCAGATCGAGTTCTACGAGACCCTCTGGGAGGGCGCGCCCTCCGTCTACCGCGACTACCGGAAGACGAAAGCGCAGGTGATGGGCCTGAAGCCCTATGTGGAAGGCCTTGAAAAGGACTGGTGCCTGACCCACATCGACGCCGTACCGGACAATTTCCTGTTCCATTGCCCGCCCGGGTCGGCGGAAGAACAGCTCCAGCTGACGGACTGGGAATACGCCGGGATGCAGGACCCCCATGTGGACCTCGCCATGTTCTGCATTTACAGCCTTTACAGCCGGCAGGAATGCGACCGGCTGATCGATATTTACTTTAACGGCGCCTGCAGCCGCCGGACCCGTACCAAGATCTACTGCTACATTGCCATGTGCGGACTCCTGTGGTCCAACTGGTGCGAGTACAAGCGGAAGCTCGGCGTGGAATTCGGCGAATACAGCCTGAGACAGTACCGCTACGCGAAGGATTTCTACCGGTACGCGCAGGAACTGGCGGCGCAGGGGACGGAACCGGAGGATTCAGGCACGTGACGGAAGAAATGCATACGGTAAAACGCGCCGTCATCATGGCGGCGGGGACCGGGAAACGGATGCGCCCGCTGACCCTGGAGGTCCCGAAGCCGCTGGTGACGGTGAACGGCGTCCGGATGATCGATACGGTCGTCGATGCCCTGCACCGGAACGGCATCACGGAGATCCACGTGGTCGTCGGGTACATGAAGGAGCGGTTCCGCGAATGGGCCGCCGGGATCCCGGGGGTGCACCTCATCGAGAACCCCTGGTATGACACCTGCAACAACATCAGTTCCCTCTATATGGCCCGGGCGTACCTTTCGGACTGCATGATCCTGGACGGCGACCAGATCATATACAATCCGGAGATCCTGTCCCCGGCATTCACACGGTCCGGGTACAACGCGGTCTGGTGCGAAGGGGAGACGGACGAGTGGCTGATGGAGGTGTCGGACGGGGTCGTGCGGTCCTGCTCCAGGACCGGCGGGTCCCGGGGGTGGCAGCTGTATTCCATCTCCCGCTGGAGCGCGGAAGACGGGCGGAAGCTGAAACGGTTCCTGGAGTACGAATTCGAGCGCGGGAACCGGCAGATCTACTGGGACGACGTGGCCATGTTCTGTCATTTCGGGGCGTTCAGGCTCGGGATCCGGGAAATGCAGGCGTCCGACCTCGTGGAGATCGACGGGCTGGAGGAGCTTGCGGAGATCGACAGGCATTACCTGCCCTATCTCGCGCAGGCCGCGCCGGTACGTGCAGGGGGCTGAAAGCAGCCGCTGCGGGCATCCGGATGCGGCAAGGACATTGCGGCGGCGCAGGCCGCCGGTATCAGGTAAACACAGTCACGGACAGCATCAGACAGGCTGCCGGACCAGGAAAACGGAGGATAAAAAACATGGACAGCAGTAAGACAGCGCAAAAAGGCAGGATCGACTGGATGATCACCCTGGTGCCGTTCGTCCTCATCGTAGGACTTGCGGTATTCCTGTTCATTTTCCCGGAAGGGTCGAACGACGTGATCAGCCAGGTCCGTTTCTTCTTCGGGGACACCCTGGGGAGCTACTACCTGGTGATCGGGATCGGCGTCCTGGTCGTCAGCCTCTTCCTGTCGTTCTCGAAATACGGGGACATTGTGCTCGGCGACCCCGGCGAGAAGCCGAAATACAGTTTCTTCACCTGGGGCAGCATGATGTTCACCTGCGGCCTTGCGGCGGACATCCTGTTCTACAGCTTTGCCGAGTGGGTGATGTACGCGACGAATACCCACATCACCGACATGGGCGACAAGATGGAATGGGCGGGCGTATTCCCGCTGTTCCATTGGAGTTTTATCCCCTGGGCGTTCTACCTGGTCCTCGCCGTGGCGTTCGGCTTCATGCTGCACTGCAGGAAGCGGGACCGGCCGCGGTAGTCGGAAGCCTGCCTGCCCGTGATCGGGGAAAAGAACGCGAAAGGGCTCCTCGGGCGGATCATTGACCTGTTCGCGCTGTTCGCGCTGCTGGCGGGCACGGCGACGACGTGCTCGGTCGCGACCCCGCTGATGGCGGAGATCCTGGTGACGCTGTTCGGCATCGAACTCAGCCGGACGGCCGTGACCATCATCATCCTGCTGATCACCTGCGGCGTATACACCTACGCCGTCCTGCACGGCTTCAAGGGCATCAGCTTCCTGGCGAAACTCTGCATCTACCTGTTCTTCGGCCTTTTGATCGCGGTGGTTCTGGTCGGGGGCCAGGGGCGCTTCATCATCGAATACGGCATCCAGAGCCTCGGGAAAATGTTCCAGCATTTTATCGAGCTGAGTACCTATACCGACCCCGTCCGGGCGAACAGCTTCCCGCAGGACTGGACCATCTATTACTGGGCGTACTGGATGGTGTGGTGCATCGCGGCGCCGTTCTTCATCGGGAACATCAGCCGCGGCCGCACGGTCCGGCAGACGATCCTCGGCGGATACATTTTCGGTGTCGGCTCCACCATCGTGTCGTTCATCGTGCTGGGCAATTATTCCGTCGGCCTCCAGAGCGTGGGCGCGGCGGACTTCATCGCGCAGTACGAAGCAAGCGGGGACCTGTACGCGCTGATCATGAATATCGTGCATACGCTGCCCGGGGACAAGCTGTTCCTGGTCTGGATCCTGCTCTGCATGGTCGCGTTCTACGCCACCAGTTTCGATTCCATCGCCTACACGGCCGCGTGCTACAGCTACAGGCAGCTTGGGGAAAATGAGAAGCCGCACTTCCTGATTACCCTGCTCTGGTGCATCCTGCTGATCGTACTGCCGGTCGGCCTGGTGTTCTCGGAGAGCAGCATGAGCAATATCCAGAGCGTCAGCATCATCAGCGCGTTCCCGATCGGGCTGATCATGATCGTCATGATCTGGAGCTTTATCAAGGACGCGAAGAAGTACATGGAAGAGAAGCGCGGGGATCCCGCGGAAAAGGAACTCGCACGGTAACCGCATTCCGGAAGCGGCAGGCAGCGGGCTTAAAACGGCCCGGCGCCTGCCGATTTTTTATGGGGAGGAAGCGCATTGCCTATGCAGCGATCCGAAAGGCGGTGCGTCAGGATGAAAACGATTGACGAAGCAGGACCCTGGGCGAAAAATGGAATTGCTTAAAAATCCGGGCAGCCCGGAATTGACATTACCCTGGCCGGCAGTTATAATGGTTTTGAAAACCGCGGATACCGTTCTGCGGCACGGTCCGGGGATGCTCCAGTAGCGCAGCCGCTTCCTTCTTCACGAATCGGGACAAAGGAATCATGATCATGGCGAAAACCTATAACTGCATCGTTGTATTGAACAAGGATAAAACGGCCGCGCTCTTCTGTCTGCGCAGGAATGACCCCTACAAAGGCCTTTACAACTTTGTGGGCGGAAAAGTGGAACCCGGGGAGACGTCGGAAACGGCCGCATACAGGGAACTGGAGGAGGAGACCGGCCTGACCGGGCAGGAGATCCGCCTTTTCCGCCTGATGGACCTTCGCTATTACCGCCAGGGTTTTACGCTGGAGATCTATGTGGGGATGCTGCAGGCGGATGCCGTGCTCAGGGAGGAAAAGAATCCGCTGTTCTGGCTGCCGCTGACGGAAGATTTCACGGATCGGGCGCGGTTCGCCGGCGAGCAGAATATCGCCCACATCATGAATGCGGCGCTGGAATACCCGCTCCCGGATACCGGGAGCCTGCATACGGGCGGTAAGCGCCCGGACAACCGGGTCACGGTCATCAGGGCGGCCATCCTCGACGTGTCCGCCGGCCCGGTGGACTTCGCCAGCCTCCGCGCCGGTTCCCTGCCCATGCGGGACATCACCCTGTCGTACGGCGGGGACGCGCTGAACGAGGCGGTCATCCTGAAGCGGCTCGGTTCGGACGTGGAACTGGTCTCGAAGACCGGGGCGGACCGGGCGGGGGACCAGATCCTGGAATTCCTCCGGGCGGAAGGCATCGGGCACCGCGGGGTCAGCCGGGACCCGGCGCTTCGTACGAGCGTCAACATTGTGCTGGTCGACAGGCGCGGGGAGCGCTATTTCCTGACCAGCCCGGAGGGCAGCCTTCGCAGGCTGGAAGCGAAGGACATCCTGCCGTTCCTGGATACGGCGGCGGATATCGTCAGTTTTACCGGGATGTTTGTTTCCCCGCTGCTCACGATCCCCGCGATGACCGGGATCTTCGAAAGGATCCGGCGGGTCCCGGGAAGGATCCTCGCGGCGGACATGACGAAGGCCAAACGCGGGGAGCGGCTGCAGGACCTGGAACCGATGCTCCGGTATGTGGATTACATTTTCCCGAATGAGGCGGAGATCGCGCTGCTGACCGGGGTGGAGGATCCGCGGAAAAACGCGGAACTGCTCGTGCGTGCGGGCGTCCGGTGCGCGGTCATCAAGCGCGGCGGGAAGGGCTGCCTGGTCTGTGACGGGGATACGCTGGAAGAGATCCCGGCATACCCGGTCTCATCCGCAGTCGACAGCACGGGGGCGGGGGACGCGTTTGTGGCGGGCTTCCTGCGCGGGCTGCAGTCCGGCTACACGGCCCGCGAATGCGCGGTCCTCGGGAACGCGGCGGCGTCCTGCGTCGTCGAATGCATGGGCGCCACAGAGGGGTTCCGGTCCGCGGAGCAGGCGTATAAGCGATTTGAGGAAATGAGGGCGCGCCTCGGGAAATGACGCCGCGCCCGGCCCCTCCGGCGCCGGAAAAAACCGGTTGACATGCCGGCGTTCCCGTGTTAAAGTGAAACCGGCCCGGGTGTGTCCGGGTACAAAAAACTGGATAAGAATTCTTCAGGGCGGGGTGAGAGTCCCCACTGGCGGTAAAGTCCGCGAGCGAAAGCATGATTCGGTGTGATTCCGAAACCAACGGTTACAGTCCGGATGAGAGAAGAGCGTACCATGCACTCTGGGGATGACTGTTTCCGGAGCGCTTTTGTTGAAAAACCCGGGGTTTTCCCCGCCGCACGGCGGGCGGGGACCCGGTGTCCTGCACAGACGGCGGCCCCGAGGACGGCATCCGGCCTTCTTTCCCGAGCGGATTCCCTGGAGAAAAGGAGGTATGATGATGAAGAAGAATCAGAACGCGGC
>JAGDAW010000087.1 GCA_017959345.1 Lachnospiraceae bacterium
CGATGGACGTGATGTTCGTGCTGAGGACGCCGGCCGCCAGGAACAGGGGCAGGACGGTCCGGATCCGGAGGATCTTCGCAACCAGGTACAGCGCGAGGCCCACGAACAGGAGCCCGGTCGCGCCGATCAGCCACGGCAGGCTGATATTGACCCGGAAAATACTCCGGTAAAGCGGTACCATAAAGCGGCCGAGCTGGATCTTCCAGGACTCCTCCACCGGGCCGGAGACCAGCGCGTTCAGCGAATCATGGGAAAAAATGCTGTTGGTCAGGCCGTACAGGTGCGCAAAAAGACCCCACGCGAACGTGAAGCCTATCGCACAGACGAACAGCATGCCGTCTGAGAGTTTACGGTTCAGAAGCGATTTCATCGGGACCTCCCTCTTAATGGATCATGCAGGGTTTTCTTCGTCATACATAACGACGGAAACGCCGGAAAATGGACACGCCTCCCCCGCTGTTTACGAAAAAAACGGCCCCGCACCCGGAGCCGTCCCCATTCCGTCCCGTTCCCTGTCGGGAAGCGGGGAAAGCCGGCCGCGGTTTCCCCCGCATTATACCATAGGATGGACTTCCCGTCAAAAGCTTTTGCGGGCTGGCAGCCCGCGGGACACATCATGTACCGGACAGACAAATCATGTTTCCATACAGATCAGTTTTGAAGCGATAGCGGCATCCAACTTCTTCTTACTTGTCGAAGCTTTCTTACGGACAATCACATTGTCCCAGTCTTCTTCACTTCCCGGATACAGAAAAGTTTCCACCCTGACGGAGACGGAACGGAAACAGTCTTCATCCATTTCCTCCAGGGAACGCGGGAGGGTCACAGTCCGGATCCCCGTATCCGCGAAGAGCGCATGGGTTACCTTCCGGACCCCCTCCGGGATCCGGAGTTCCGCCAGGGCTTCGTCCATATAGAACAGCGCACTGTCCAGTGTTTCGATCCCGGAGGGGAGCCTGACTTCAGAGAGCCTGAAGCAGTACCAGCACAGATTGGGTCCCAGCTCGGAGACACTGTCCGGCAGCTCCAGATATTCAAGGGCCGGCATCATATGAAATGCGTGCGCCCCGATCACCTGTATGCCTTCCGGAATGATTAGTTCACGAATGACAGAATTCCCAAAAAAGGCAAAAGACCCGATCTCCAGGACGGGGATCCCGTTCACTTCCCGGGGAACCGTCACTGACTCACCTTCTGCGCCGGCGCGGCAAAGAATCAGTCCGCCATCTCCACGGTATGCAAAAATGCTTTCGACCCTGTTGTATTCCCATGCAAGATCTTGGATATACATGGATGTGTCCCAGGTATCGGGCTGGATCACATACTGGACAGATGAGCCATCGAACACATGCGCGTTCACCTCGATGACCGGCAGTCCGCAGACGACTCCGGGAATGACCGCTGTTTCCATATCTTCGGCAAGTCCGTCCAGAATCAGTCCTTCATCCTGCAGGGATCTTACAAAAATAAATCCGTCTGAAACGACTGTCTCTTCCGGATCCCGGTATACGGCTGTGGTTTCCGTAAATATCTTCCGGATTCCAATTCCCGCAAGGTCCGGACCCTGAATAGTGCTCCAGGCTTTCGGCTCCCCGAATACATATTGCCAGTACCGTTCCGGATGTTCTGCCGGCCGGTTCTCTGAAAAATAACAGATATCGGGGCTTCCGTCCTGACCTTCGAAGAACCACGCCCAGTCCGCTTCGCTGCCCCTGCAGTAGACTGTTTTTATATCGGAATTGAGAAGGGCATTCGCCGGTTTCCCGTCCGGACCTGCATCTCCGATCCTGCCCCTTGAAAGCAACCTCATTGTTTCGGGAAGGATCACCGCCTCCAGACATGAATCCGCAAAGGCACGGCAATGAAGGGTATTGATGCCTTCCGGGATTTCAAGTACTTTCAATCCGCTTCCGGCGAACCAGTCTTCCCCGATTTCGATGCCGGAAAGACCGTACCGGTTGCCTGAACATGACAGCCTGAGCGTCTTCAGCGCCGTACACCCCGAAAGGAATCCGCTGCCGATACCGCAGACAGAATCCGGAAGAATCAGTGTTTCGAGATTTACACATCCTTTAAATGCTTCCGCATCAATCGTCAGTATCCCGGATGAAACGATCACGGATCGCAGCATTTCGTGATTCCTGAATGCACTTCCTGTGATCCGAGTGACAGCGATCCCGTTGACACGCGCCGGAACCACCGCGTCCCGCAGATCCTCCCGTACACCGGTCAGAAACAGATCATCACTGTACTTTCCGGGTCTCCACTCAAAAACAAAGTCTTCCGTTATGATCCGGTCCTTCGGCTCAAAGACACCGAATTCTTTTTCAAATCCATCCGGGCTTTCTTCGCCGCCCGGATGGCCTGAAGCATCCTCTTCTCCCGACCATCTGACCGGACGCCCATCTGCCTCGTGCCAGTACCGCTCCGGATTCTCGGCAGGCCGGGTGAAAGAATAGAAACAGACTTTCGATTCAATCATCTTCTGCAGCAGTTCTTTATCCACACGTTCATCCAAAAGGTCTATGCTGTCGAAGAAGCCCTCTGTCCCCCGGTAGTAAAATGTATGGACACGGTTTCTTTCATCCAGGAGACAATAACTGTCAAACGTCAGAAGGGATACGGGAAGAATGACTTCCTCTATGGCAGAGTCCGCAAACAGTTTTGATCCAACCTGGATGATGCCTTCCGGAATATCCAGAAAAGTGACTGCGGTATCCTTGAATTCACCGGGCAGGTCCATATTTCCCGTCATTCCGAGTATACCGGCCGACAGGCGAATCCTGGTAAGGGATGTACATCCGCTGACAATAACCATAGACGTGATGCTGTCCGGCAATACCAGTTCTTCAAGACCTGTACACCCGGAAAAAGCAACCGGGGAAATATCGGTGACACTGTCCGGGATGAAAACAGCCTTCAGGTCACTGTGATTCCGGAACGCATCCATACCGATCTCCAGAACCGGAAACCCATTGGCCGTTTCGGGGATCACAGCTTCCATAAGATTCTTCCCGGCAGAAACCAGGCGATACCCTTCCCGGCCATCGGCCATAAATTCAAACACATAATTTTCGGTTTCATAGATGGCACCCGCCTCCGGCATCACGGTCTCTTCCGCCGGTGTTTCAGCCGCGGCAACCGTTTCGGACAGACCGGCCGCCCTGCTGATACCGGGTAAAAGAAATGTAAGACATAGCACGAAAACGATCAGGCCAAGGGTCCGTGACCTGGGGAAGTATAAAAAATCATGATTATAGGTTAATAAAATCATATACCGCTCCCTTCCATACGTATTGATAAGCCGGGTCTGTGAGCAGCTTGTTCTGGAGCTGTCCATGAGACAGCCCCGTATATATCTTTGTCGTGCTGTTTGTCAGTATTCCAGCCAACTGCGTTTCGTGTGCCTTTTAAGGCTGACAACGTCTGTTGCATCCACATCGAAAATACCACATGGTCTAACCTTATGTCAATATGTTTTTTTATTCATCTGCCAAATATGCGCATTAATCTGAACTATATTTTACCTTCCGGATCAGAACCTTGTATCACTTCTGTTTCTATCTTATTGAATCGCCCTCTCCACATGATACACCTAACGGAGAAAACACCTCCAACTCCCGGAAACCGTCCCTCTTCCTCTTGAAGCGCCGGGGCAGGTGTGGTAAGATTACAGGGAATCAATCCTTTCCGGGCCGGACCGGCGCCGCGAAAGGCTGGAACAGGAGGGCACAACCGTGAAAATCACAGAAGTATTCCGCAGGAAAGACATCACCCTCTCCTTCGAGGTTTTCCCGCCGAAAAGGGCGGACGGCTTCGCCGCGGTGGAACAGGCCGCGAAAACGATCGCCGGGCTGGACCCGGATTTCATGAGTGTGACGTACGGCGCGGGCGGTACGACGGACCGCTATACGCTGGCGCTCGCGAAAAGCCTCCAGGATGAGGCGGGGGTTACGGTGCTCCCGCACCTGACGTGCGTCTCCGCCACGGCCTCCTATGTGGAAAATGTGCTCGGCCGCCTTGCGGCGGACCATATCGAAAACATCATGGCGCTCCGGGGAGACATCCCGGAAGGCGGGCGGACGGCGGAGGATTTCCGGTACGCGTCGGACCTCATCCGCTTCATCAAGGAGCGCTCGGATCTCTGCATCGGCGGCGCCTGCTATCCGGAAGGCCATGTGGAGAGCGCGGATAAGGCGCACGACATCCGTTTCCTGAAGGAGAAGGTCGACGCCGGGTGTGATTTCCTGACCACGCAGATGTTTTTCGACAACACCATCCTGTTTAATTTCCTGTACCGCGCCAGGGAGGCCGGCATTTCGGTCCCCGTCGTGGCCGGCATCATGCCTGTGACCGCCGCAGCCCAGCTGAAGCGCAGCATCGCCCTGAGCGGGACGAACGTGCCGGAGCGCTTCCGGGCGATCGTGGACCATTTCGGGACGAACCCCCCGGCCATGAAGCAGGCCGGCATCATCTACGCCTCCGAGCAGATCATTGACCTGATCGCGAACGGCGTGACCCATATCCACGTCTATTCCATGAACAAACCGGACGTGGCGGCGGGGATCCTGAACAACATCAGCGCCATGCTCCCCGCTGCGGGCTGCCGACATGAAGATCGATAAACGCGAAGTGCAGCGGTACATGGGGTTCCGGAACGGCACATCGGCCCTGTCCGCGGAAGCGCTTGAAGAACTGGATACCCGCACCGAAGACGCCATCCGGCGCGTGCTGGAAGCCGCTTCGCCGAAGAATACCTGGGCGGCATACCCGTTGTCTTTTTTGGAAGATGCGCCGGACGCCGCGGGGAAGACCGGGATCCGGATCGGCCCCGTCCGCGTATACAGCCGAGACCTCGCGAAGAACCTCGAAGGCTGTACGGAAGCCGTCCTCCTGGCGTGTACGCTCGGGCTGGGACCGGACCGGCTGGTGCGCATGTGCGGGACGCGGTCGCTGTTCCGCGCGGCGCTGTACCAGGCCGCCGGCGCGGCCGCGATCGAGGCCTATACGGACGATGTGAATGAGGAGATCCGCGCATCCGCGGCGTCCCGCCGCATGGCGGCGAAACCCCGCTACTCGCCCGGATACGGCGACTTAAGCCTTGAGATGCAGAAAGACATTTTCGAACTGCTGAAACTGCCTAAGACCATCGGCCTGACGCTGACGGACAGCCTGCTGATGGTGCCTACGAAATCGGTGACGGCCGTCATCGGCCTGATGCCGGAGGAAGGAGTTCCCGGATGATTTCACCCGCTGACAGAATCCGACAGCGCGCTCTCATTTTCGACGGGGGGCTCGGCACGCTGCTGCAGGCGCAGGGCCTGCCGGGCGGCGAGCTCCCGGAGCGCTGGAACCTGACCCACAGGGACGTGATCCGGGCGGTGCACCTTTCGTACCTGCGCGCCGGCGCGGAGGTCCTGAACATGAATACGTTCGGGGCGAACCGGCTGCATTTCCCGGAAGGCCCCGCCGAAGTGATCCGCGCCGCCGCGGCCGTGGCGAAAGAAGCCCGGAAGGAAGCGGGCCGCGAAGAAGATGCGTATATCGCGCTGGACATCGGGCCGACGGGGAAGCTGCTGAAGCCCTACGGGGACCTGGCGTTTGATGACGCCGTGGGGATCTTCGCGGAAGTCGTCCGGGAAGGCGCCGCGGCCGGCGCGGACCTGGTGCTCATCGAAACCATGAGCGACCTTTACGAAGCGAAGGCGGCGCTGCTGGCGGCGAAGGAGAACTGCAGCCTGCCGGTGTTCGTCACCTGTACCTTTGACCGGACAGGGCGGCTCCTGACGGGGGCGGACGCGGAAACGGTGGTCACGGTCCTGGAAGGGCTCGGCGCGGACGCGCTGGGCGTCAACTGTTCCCTGGGCCCCGCCGATATGCTGCCGATCATCCGGACACTGTGCGCCTGCGCCTCCGTACCGGTGATCGTGAACCCGAACGCGGGGCTTCCGTCCGCCGAGGGCGGCCGGACCGTCTACGACGTCGGCCCGGACGCGTTCGCGGCGGCCATGGGACGGATCGCGCGGATGGGCGCGCGCGGCCTCGGCGGGTGCTGCGGGACCACGCCGGCCCATATCCGGAAGCTGCGGGAGACCGTGTACGGCCTTCAGGAAACCGGCGTCTTACGGGAAGGCGCGCCCACCTCACCCCGGGCATCTTCCGCCGCCGTGACTTCCTGGGCGCGGACGCACCGGATCGGCGGGCAGGTCCCGGTTTCCGGGGACACGGACGCGCCGGATGATGCGGACCTGCTGCTGCCGCCTGACGGTGACGGGCCTGCAGTCCCGGCCGTTTCCGCCGCCCCGCCCCTCACCGTGATCGGGGAGCGCATCAACCCTACGGGCAAGAAGCGTTTCCGCAAGGCGCTGATCGACCACGATATCGATTACATCCTGAACCAGGCGCTCCAGCAGGAAGCGGCCGGCGCGCACATCCTGGACGTCAATGTGGGCACCCCGGAGATCGATGAAGCGGCCATGATGGCGGAGCTCATCCCCGCCCTCCAGGCGGTCACGGACCTGCCGCTGGCCATCGACACCTCGGACGCGAAGGCCCTGGAGACCGCCCTGCGGCTCTATAACGGGAAGGCCCTGGTGAATTCCGTCAACGGGAAGCGGGCTTCCATGGAGACGGTGTTCCCCCTTGTGAAGAAATACGGCGGGGCGGTCATTGCCCTCTGCCTGGATGAACAGGGGATCCCGGAGACCTCCGCGGGAAGGGCCGCCGTCGCCGAAAAGATCCTGGACACCGCCGCGTCCTACGGCATCCCCCGGCAGGACATCCTGTTCGACGCCCTGACCATGGCGGTCTCCGCGGACCCCGGCGCCGCCCGCACAACGCTGGATGCGGTGCGGTACATCCATGACGTGCTCGGCGGGAATACCGTGCTCGGGGTGTCCAATGTTTCTTTCGGCCTTCCGAACCGGGCGCTCCTGAATGCCCAGTTCCTTTCCATGGCCATGCGGGACGGCCTTTCCGCCGCCATCCTGAACCCGAACGACGGCTTCATGACGGACGCGGTGCGCGCTTCGGACGCGCTGCTCGGGAAGGATGCGTATTTTGCGCGGTATACGGAGGCCTACCGGGACCTGAAATCCGTCGGCGCGCGGGAAGCTTCCCTGATGGCCGGTACGCCGGGCGTCCCCGCCGCACCAGCCGCACCTTCCGCGGCGCCCGAAAGCCCCGCGCCGAACGCACCGGACGCGCCGCCCGCGGGCGGTGACAGCGGGTTTGCGGCCCTGGGCGACTGCATTGAGCGCGGCCTGGTCGGGAAAGCCGCAGGCGTCACCCGTACGCTGCTCGCGTCCGGCGAAGACCCGTTCGCGCTGATCAGCGACGCGCTCGTCCCGGCGCTGGACACCGTCGGGAAAGGCTTCGAGAAAGGCACCGTCTTCCTGCCCC
>JAGDAW010000088.1 GCA_017959345.1 Lachnospiraceae bacterium
CTGCGCGCAGGGCTGTTCCGGGACATCCGCCGGTTCGTCCACGAATTCCAGGACGCACCGCTCATACGCGGCCACCGGGTCTTCCGCCGCGGTGATCGGCCGCCCCACCACGATGTAGTCCGAACCGGTCCGCTTCGCCTCTTCCGGCGTCATGACCCGCTTCTGGTCCCCCCGGTCCCCGTCCGCGAACCGGACGCCCGGGGTCACCGTCAGGAAATCCCTCCCGCAGCGCGCGTGGACCTTCCCCGCTTCCAGCGGCGAGCAGACCACGCCGTCCAGCCCCGCCTTCTTCGCGTTCTCCGCGTAGTGCAGGACCACTTCGTCGATGGGCTCCCGGATCCACAGGTCCCCTTCCATGGCCGCCTGGTCCGTGGAGGTCAGCTGCGTCACGGCGATCAGCAGCGGCCGCGTGCCGTCGGGCCGCTTCAGCCCCTCAAGGGCCGCCTCCATCATTTTCACGGTGCCCCCCGCGTGCAGGTTGCAGATGTCCACGTCCAGCCCGGACAGCACCGCCATGGCTTTCTTCACCGTATTCGGGATGTCGTGCAGCTTCAGGTCCAGGAAAATCCGGTGGCCCCGGGCTTTCAGTGCCCGCACGATGGCCGGCCCTTCCGCGTAGAAAAGCTCCATCCCGATCTTTACAAAAGGCTTCCGGCCCGTAAAACGGTCCAGGAACCTCAGCGTCTCTTCGCCGCTGCTGAAATCGCAGGCGATGATCACGTCCTTACCCACTTTTAAAACTCCTTCCTGGCTGTCCGCTGCCGCGTCACAGTTCGCGCAGGGACCGGATCCCGTACCGGTCCATCGCGCCGGGCAGCGCTTCGATGATCTTCCTGCAGGCGAAGGGGTCCACCAGGTTCGCGGCCCCCACTTCGACCGCCGCGGCCCCCGCCATCATCATTTCCAGCACGTCTTCGGCGGTCGAAACGCCGCCCATCCCGATCACCGGGATCTTCACCGCGTGCGCCACCTGGTACACCATCCGGAGCGCCACCGGGAAGATGGCCGGCCCCGAGAAGCCCCCCATGGTGTTCGCGATGACCGGCTTCCGGGTCTTCAGGTCGATCCGCATGCCGAGCAGCGTATTGATCAGGCTGATGCCGTCCGCCCCGGCCTCCTCACACGCCTTCGCGATGCGGACAATGTCGGTCACATTCGGGGACAGCTTCAGGATCACGGGCTTCGTCGTCACGGCTTTCACGGCGCGGGTCACTTCCGCCGCCGCTTCCGGGTCCGTGCCGAAGCTCATGCCGCCGCCGTGGACGTTCGGGCAGCTGACGTTGACTTCCAGCCACCCCACCTGGGGTTCCCGGTCGAGCCGCGCGCAGGTATACGCGTAGTCTTCCACCGAGAAGCCGCTGACATTCGCCATGACGGGCTTATGGAACACCTGCGCGAGTTTCGGCAGCTCTTCCGCGATCACCCGGTCCACGCCGGGGTTCTGGAGCCCCACCGCGTTGATCATGCCGGCGGTGCACTCCGCGATCCTGGGCGTCGGATTCCCGAACCGGGCGTCCTTCGTGGTGCCCTTGAAGCTGAAGGTGCCCAGGATGTTGATGTCATACAGTTCGGCAAATTCGTACCCGAAGCCGAAGGTCCCGGACGCCGGGATCACGGGGTTGTCGATGGTTATGCCGAGAAGGTCCGCCGCAAGGCGGCCTGGTGCCTGGTTTTCCATAGTTCCTGTTCCTGTCAATCGGTTGGTCCTTCGTACGGCGGCCGGGAAGTCTGCCCGGGCCGGGCCGTGTGCGTCTTATCCGAGGTCCGACAGCGCGTCTTCGAGCGCCGCCAGGTCCTCATCCGTCGTCGACCAGCTCGTGGCGAACCGGACGACGGTATGGGTTTCATCGTATTTCTCCCAGAAGCTGAACGCGGTTTTCCGGCCAAGCTCCTCCATCACATCGTTCTCCAGGACCACGAACTGCTGGTTCGTGGGGGAATCCAGGAAGAACCGGATCCCGCGCTCCCGGAAGATCCGCTTCATTTTCTCCGCCATTTCGATGGCGCGGCGGCTGATGCGGAAGTACAGGCCGTCCGTAAACAGCGTATCGAACTGCACGCCGAGGAGCCGCCCCTTCGCGATCAGGGCGCCCCGCCGCTTCACGGAAGTCAGGAAATGTTTCGGCCGGTTCCCCTTCGTGAAGACCACCGCTTCCCCGCAGAGAGCCCCCACCTTGGTCCCGCCGATGTAGAACACATCGCACAGTTCCGCGATGTCACGGAGCGTCACGTCCGTCCCGTCGCTCATCAGCCCGTAGCCGAGCCGGGCGCCGTCCAGGAACAGCCGCATCCCGTATTCCCCGCAGATCCCGGAGAGCGCCGTAAGCTCCGCCTTCGTATACAGGGTGCCGTACTCCGTGGGATGGGAAATGTAGACCATCCCGGGGAACGTCATATGCTCATAACTGTCGTCCGCGTAATAGTTTTCCAGGTAGCGCCGGAGGTCTTCCGCCCGGAGCTTCCCGTTCTCCTGGGGCAGCTCCAGGACCTCGTGCCCCGTATATTCGATGGCCCCGGCCTCGTGGGCGCTGATGTGCCCCGTCTTCGCCGCGACCACGCCTTCGTGGTCCGCGAGCAGGGTGGAGATGACGACCGCGTTGGTCTGCGTCCCGCCGGTCAGGAATTCCACTTCCGCCGTCTCCAGCCCGCAGGCCTGCCGGATCTTCTCCTTCGCGCTGTCCGTGAACCGGTCCGCGCCGTAGCCCGGCTGGGATTCCGTATTGGTCTCCATCAGCCTTTTCAGGATCTCCGGGTGGGCCCCGTTGATATAATCGCTCTCAAATGATACCATGTCCCTCTGTCTCCTTCCCCCGGCCCGCTGCCCGGGCCCGCCGCCGGACGCTCAGAACAGGAGCGCGTCCTTCTCAAAGACCGGGCCTTCCCGGCACACCCGCGCCGGCCCGTTTTTCGTCTGTATGCTGCACCCCATGCAGGCGCCGAACCCGCAGCCCATCCGCTCTTCCAGGCTGAACTGCCCTTCCGTGACGGCTGCCCGGTATACGGCCCGGAGCATGGGGAGCGGCCCGCAGGTATAGAAATAGCTGTACGATTCCGGCAGCGCGTCCGTGACGAAGCCCTTTTTCCCATAGCTCCCGTCCACGGTGGTGACCGTCACGCCGCACCCGAGCGCTCGGAATTCCGCTTCGTAAAAGACCTCGTCCCGGGTATTGAAGCCGAGCACGGCGGTCACATTTTTCCCGGCTTCCCGGAGCTTCTTCGCCAGCAGGTAAAGGGGCGGCACCCCCACGCCGCCGCCTAAGAGCAGCGGCATCTCCCCGGCTTTCGACAGGTCATACCCGTTCCCGAGGCCGGTCAGGAGGTCGAGCGAGACGGGGCTTTCCTGCCCCGCCGGGACGCCCGCGGTTTCCACGGCGCCCTCCGCATGTGAGATCCCGTCCGCGGGACGGAGCGTCTGCATCAGCCCCGTGCCTTTTCCGACCACCTTATAGATCAGCGTCAGCGCGTCCCCTTCCCGGTCGCACACGGAGATGGGGCGCCTCAGGAACAGCCCCGGGAGGCTGATATTGACAAACTGGCCGGGCCGGATCTCCGTATCCGGGTCCCCCGTCAGCACCATCCGGTAAACGTCCCGGGCGATCCGCTCATTTTTCGTGACTGTCCAGATTCCCTGCTTCATATTCCTTCCGTCCTGTCTATCACTGCCTGCGCTGGCCGCATCCCGGCCATACCGTCCTCACTTCGCGTCGATGGTCGAGATCGCCAGCGTCGTCTCCTCCAGCACGTCCAGCAGCACCCGCACGGTGTCCAGGGAAGTGAAAATGGAGACGTTGAATTCGGTGGACAGCCGGCGGATCATGGAGCCGTCCGTCATGGCGGACATGGATCCGACGTCCCTCGTATTGATGACGTAGGCGATCCGGCCCTTGCGGATGGCCTCCGGGATGTCGTCGCTGCCTTCGCTGATCTTCTTTAAAATGTGCGTCCGGATGCCGTGGTCCTTCAGGAAGTACGCCGTGCCGTCCGTGGCCACGATGTTGAAGCCCAGGTTGTAGAACCGCCGGATCAGCGGGAGGGCTTCCTCCCGGTCCGCCTTCGCGATGGTGGCGAAGACCGTGCCGTAGTTCGTCAGCTTCATGCCGCTGGCCTGCAGCGCCTTGTACAGGGCCCGGTTCAGCTTGTCGTCATAGCCGATCGCTTCGCCGGTGGACTTCATCTCCGGGGAGAGGTAGGCGTCCAGCCCCTTGATTTTATTGAACGAGAAGACCGGCACCTTCACGTAATAGCGCTTCTTCTCCGCCGGGTACAGGTCCGTAATGCCCTGGTCTTTCAGGGACCGGCCGAGGATGACCTCCGTCGCGATGTCCGCGAGCGAGAAGCCCGTCGCCTTCGACAGGAACGGCACGGTCCGGGAGGACCTGGGGTTCACCTCGATGATATAGACCCGGTCCGACTCGTCCACGATGAACTGGATATTGTAAAGGCCGACGATGCCGATGCCCTTCCCGAGCTTCTTCGTATAGTCCAGGATGGTCTGCTTCACCGCGTCCGAAACCGTAAACGTGGGGTACACGCTGATGGAATCCCCGGAATGGACGCCGGTGCGCTCCACCAGTTCCATGATGCCCGGGACGAACGCGTCGGTGCCGTCGAAGATGGCGTCCACTTCCACTTCCCGGCCTTTGATATATTTGTCGACCAGCACCGGCTTGTCCGCGTCGATCTCCACCGCGGTCTTCAGGTAGGTCTTCAGCTGCTCCTCATTCGCGACGAGCTGCATGGCGCGGCCGCCGAGCACGAAGGACGGGCGCACGAGCACCGGGTAGCCGATCTCCGCCGCGGCCTTCAGGCCGTCCTCGATCTTCGTCACCGCCTGCCCTCTCGGCTGCGGGATGTCCAGGCTCTTCAGGATCTTCTCGAAGCTGTCCCGGTTCTCCGCCCGCTCGATGGCGTCGCAGTCCGTGCCGATGATGGTGACGCCCCGGGCTTTCAGGGGCTCCGCCAGGTTGATGGCGGTCTGGCCGCCAAGAGATGCGATGACGCCCTCCGGCTGCTCGAAATCCACGATGGCCATGACGTCTTCCGGGGTCAGCGGCTCGAAATACAGCTTGTCCGCGGTGGTATAGTCCGTGGAGACGGTCTCCGGGTTGTTGTTGATGATGATGGATTCGAAGCCGTTCCGGCCGATGGTCTGCACCGCGTGGACGGTGGAATAATCGAATTCCACCCCCTGCCCGATCCGGATGGGGCCCGCCCCGAGCACCAGGATCTTCCGCTTGCCGGTCAGGCGCGAATCGTTCTCCCCGGTGTAGGAGGAGTACAGGTAGGCAATGTATTTGCCGGTATGCAGCGTGTCCACCATCCGGAAGACCGGGGTGATGCCCGCCTTCTTCCGCGCCGCGTAGATCTCCGTCTCCGGGATCCCCCAGAGCTCGGAAATGCGCCTGTCGGAAACGCCCAGCTTCTTCGCCTCATGAAGCACCTCGAGGGTCCCGGGCGCCGCGGCGAGCTTCTCTTCCATCTTCGCGATCTTCAGGAAGGACTCCAGGAAGAGCGCCGTAATCATGGTGCGCTCGTGGATCTCCGCCACGGGGACGCCCCGCTTCAGGAGTTCGAAGACGGCGAACACATTGTCCGAACGGAATTCGGAGATATAGGAAAGCAGGTCCTCCGTGGACCAGTCGTCAAACTTCGCGAGGTGGAAGGAATTCACGCCGGTCTCGAGCGACCGGACGGACTTCAGCAGGCACTCCTCCAGGTTCGAACCGATGCCCATGACTTCGCCGGTCGCCTTCATCTGGGTGCCGAGGGTGTTCGGCGCGGCCGTAAACTTGTCAAACGGGAACCGGGGGAACTTCGCCACGATGTAATCCAGCGAAGGCTCGATGGCCGCCGTGCCGCCCGCCACCGGGATCTCCTCCAGCAGCATGCCCATGGCGATCTTCGCCGTCACCCGGGCGATCGGATAGCCGCTCGCCTTCGACGCGAGGGCCGACGAGCGGGACACCCGCGGGTTCACCTCGATCAGGAAATATTCGGAATTCTCCGGGTTCAGGGCGAACTGCACGTTGCAGCCGCCTTCGATCTTCAGCTACCGGATGATCGTGATGGCGCTGTCGTTCAGCATCTTCAGGTCGTGGCTGGAGAGCGACAGGATCGGCGCCACCACCAGGGAATCGCCGGTATGCACGCCCACGGGGTCAATGTTTTCCATGCCGCAGATGGTGATGGCGTGGTCGGACGAGTCCCGCATGACCTCGAACTCGATCTCCTTGTAGCCGCGGACGCTCTTCTCCACCAGCACCTGGTGCACGGGGGACAGGTTGAATGCGTTGATGCCCACTTCCACCAGTTCTTCCTCGCTGTAGGCGAAGCCGCCGCCGGTGCCGCCCAGGGTAAATGCGGGGCGCAGCACCACGGGGTAGCCGATCCTTAAGGCCGCCGCCTTCGCTTCCTCGATGCTGTAGGTGATCTCGGAAGGGATCACGGGCTCGCCGATGGATTCGCACATTTCCTTGAACAGCTCACGGTCTTCCGCCCTGGCGATGCTCTCCACCGGGGTGCCGAGCAGCTTCGTCCGGGTCTCTTCCAGCACGCCCTTCTTCGCGAGTTCCGTCGCGAGGTTCAGGCCCGTCTGGCCGCCGATGCCGGGCACGATGGCGTCCGGGCGCTCGTACCGCAGGATCCTGGCGATGTATTCCAGCGTCAGGGGTTCCATGTAGACCTTGTCCGCGATCTGGGTGTCCGTCATGATGGTGGCCGGGTTGGAATTGCAGAGGATCACCTCATACCCTTCCTCCTTCAGCGCGAGGCACGCCTGGGTGCCCGCGTAGTCGAACTCCGCCGCCTGCCCGATCACGATGGGACCGGACCCGATAATCAGTACTTTCTTCACATCCGTTCTTTTAGGCATCTTCTCTCCCTCACTTCCTGTAAACGATCTTCCCGTCCGATACGGTGGCGATGCAGGCGCCCTGCACCCGCCAGCCCTCGAAGGGCGTGGCCCTGCCTTTCGACAGGAATTCCGAAGGACGGATCTCGTATTCTTCCGTCATGTCCCAGAGGCTCCAGTCTTCCCCGAGCGGGATGCGGAACCGTTTCCTGGGGTTTATGACCAGCAGTTCCATCAGCCGGTCCGCCGTAATGATCCCCGGATTTACCAGGTATGTATACATCAGCGGGAACGCGGTCTCGATCCCGACGATCCCGAATGCGCTGCCTTTCAGGCCCTTTGCCTTCTCCTCCGCGCTGTGGGGCGCGTGGTCGGTGGCGATCATGTCGATGGTGCCGTCCTGAAGCCCGCGGACCAGGGCTTCCCGGTCCTCCCGCCCCCGGAGCGGCGGGTTCATTTTAAAGCGCCCGTCTTCCTGCAGGTCGTCCTCATCCAGCAGCAGGTAATGGGGCGCGGTCTCGCAGGTCACGTCGACGCCCCGGGCTTTCGCCTGCCGGATGATCTCCACACTCTCCTTTGTGGAAATGTGGCAGACGTGGTAGGCGCACCCCGTCTCTTCCGCGATCCCGATGTCCCGGGCCACCTGCCCCCACTCGCTGATCCCGCAGATCCCGGCGTGGCCGTGGGCCTTCGCGTAGGCCCCGTCGTGGATATACCCGCCGTTCAGGAAGTCGTTGATCTCGCAGTGGGCCACGATCATTTTCCCGAGGTCCCGGGCCGTTTCCATGGCCGCCCGCATCCGCTCTTCCGACTGGACGCCGCGCCCGTCGTCCGAGTAGGCGACCACATCGTCCTTCATGCCTTCCATGTCCGCCGGTTCCTCCCCGGCCTCGTCCACGGTGATGGCCCCGTAAGGATACACATGGATGCACGCGTCCGTCCGGATCTTCTCGAGCTGCGCCCGGAGGTGCGCCGGGGAATCCGGCACCGGCTTCAGGTTCGGCATGGTGCAGACCGCCGTGTAGCCGCCGCGGGCCGCCGCCAGGGTCCCGGTCCTTATGGTCTCCTTATAAGAAAAACCCGGCTCACGGAAGTGCACGTGCACGTCACAGAAACCGGGAAAAACAATATATTCATGATCGGGGGACAAAGCAGGAAACAGTTCCGCCGCGGGGGATGAAAACAGAAGTCCCGTCTCAGGGAGAAAACCCTGAAGACCCGCGCTCCGGAACACTTTCACTTCTCTTTCGGTCATTCGGCCACCTCATTCCGCCCCGCGGGATTCCCGCGCAGGCATTTTGAAAATGATACCACGGGGGCCATGGGAAGTCAAGCGGTCTTCAGGCCAAATCGGGGGTGATTTTCCGAAAGGACCATTATTGAAAATGCCCAAAGGGCATCCGGGGGGACCGCAGGATCTCTCTGCGGCAGCCCTGCGTTACCCTGCCCTGAACACCGCGAACGACTGCGGGCCCGCCAGGATCCCGCCGTCCGAAGCGGCGGCTTTCCCGATCACGAAGAGGGGTTCCGACACGCGGATGCCCGGGACA
>JAGDAW010000089.1 GCA_017959345.1 Lachnospiraceae bacterium
CGCCGCCGGCGATGCCGCCGGAGTGGAAGGTACGCATGGTCAGCTGCGTACCGGGCTCACCGATGGACTGCGCCGCGATGATGCCGACCGCCTCGCCGATGGACACGGGTTTGCCGGATGACATGTCCGCGCCGTAGCAGTGAGCGCAGACGCCGTACTTCGCACGGCAGTTGATGACGGACCGGACGTGGACGCGTTCGATGCCGCGGGCGACGATCTTCGCGGCGTCTTCATCCGTGATCATGGTGTTGTCGCGGACCAGGACCTCGCCGGTCGTTTCGTCCACCACGTCTCCGATGGCGAATCTGCCCGGGAGCCGCTGGCCGAGGGACTCGATCGCCTGTTTCCGGTCGGATCCGGTTCCGGTGGAGACGGAAATGTCCGCCAGCCACAGACCCCGCTGATCGCCGCAGTCTTCTTCGCGCACGATGACTTCCTGCGAAACGTCCACCAGACGGCGGGTCAGGTATCCGGAGTCAGCCGTACGGAGAGCGGTGTCGGACAGACCTTTCCGCGCGCCTCTCGCGGCGGTGAAGTATTCCAGAACCTTCATGCCTTCCCGGAAGTTCGCCTTGATCGGCATCTCGATGGTCTTACCGGAAGCGGAGGCCATCAGTCCGCGCATACCGGACAGCTGACGCATCTGCTTGTAGTTGCCTCGAGCGCCGGACACAGCCATCATGTTGATCGGGTTGAATTCGTCGAGGGCCTTCTGGAGCTCGTTCCCCACGTCTTCCGTGCACTTATTCCAGATGTCGATCGTCCGTTCGGAGCGCTCCTGATCCGTCAGGGCGCCTTCCCGGTACCACTCCGTCACCTTTTCGACTTCGCTCTCGGCGGCGGCGATGAGTTCCGCCTTCTTCTCCGGGATGGTCATGTCGTAAACGGAAATGGAAAGGGACGCTTTCGTGGAATAGCGGTAGCCCTGGGCCTTGATCTGGTCCAGAACCTCGCAGGTCACCACGTTGCCGTGCTTGCGGATGGTCAGGTCAAGGATCATTTTCAGAGCCTTGCTGTCGCAGACCATGTCCACTTCAGGCTTGAAGTAGTTCTCCGGAACGGACCGGTCGACGAGACCGAGATCCTGCGGGATCGGCCGGTTGAAGATCAGCCGTCCGAGGGTGGTGTGGGCGATGCCGGTCATGACCGTGCCGTTGACTTCCTTCGTCACGCGGACGTGGATCGGCGCGTGCAGACCGAGGACGCCGGATTCGTAAGCCATGACGGCTTCGTCGAAATCCTTGTACCAGCTTCCCTCGCCGGGCTCGCCCGCCCTGTTCATGGTCAGATAGTAGGATCCGAGCACCATGTCCTGGGACGGAACGTTCACGGCGTGCCCGCTGGCGGGCTTCAGGAGGTTGTTGGAGGAAAGCATCAGGAACCGGGCTTCCGCCTGAGCCTCCGCGGAAAGCGGAACATGCACCGGCATCTGGTCGCCGTCAAAGTCGGCGTTGAACGGAGCGCACACCAGCGGATGAAGCTTGATGGCGCGCCCTTCGACCAGCACGGGCTCAAAGGCCTGAATGGACAGACGGTGAAGCGTCGGGGCGCGGTTCAGAAGAACCGGATGCTCCTTGATGACCACGTCCAGGGAATCCCAGACTTCCGCGTTCGCGCGCTCCACGCGCTTTTTCGCCTCGCGGATGTTGACCGCCTTTCCGGTCTCGGTCAGATGCTTCATGACGAAGGGC
>JAGDAW010000090.1 GCA_017959345.1 Lachnospiraceae bacterium
GCACGTATATTTACCTGACCAACGATTCCGGCATCGGTTTTTACCATGAGAAGCCGGATACCCCGGAGACGCAGTTGGAATACCTGAACGACTGTATGATCCGCGTGACGGCCGAGTACTGCGGGCTGACATACGAAGCCCAGTCCTATCCGGAACCTTCGGAGTGGGAAGGCCCCACCGGCTGGGAGCGGGATCCCTGGATCGGGATCACGGACCCCACCCCGGGCTATCCCTCCGAAGAAAGATAACGCCGGCGCCTGCCGGGCAGAAAACCGCCTCCCGGGGGAGTGATCCTCCGGGAGGCGGTTTTTTATTGGGAAAGCGCGCCTGCCGCGCCGCCCGTTCCCGCGAAAAAGCCGGAAGCGGGCGTCCGTGCAAACCGCCTGTCACCGGAAACCGTCCGCATATCCCGGAACGCTTTACATTTCCGGCGGAGGGTGTAGAATACCGGTGACGGGTCCGGGAAGGGCGCGGCGGCGCCGCCCGGTTTTCGTAAAAAAAGTTTCAAAAAGGGCTTGACAGGGAAAACCGTACGGTGTATATTAGCTGTACTAAGTCAACTAATACAGCTGACGAATGCAGAAAGGCGGTGTGAGATGTTCCAGATTGATACCATGTCCCGCACCCCCGTGTACGAGCAGATCATTGAACAGACGGAGCGGATGGTCCGCCTCGGGGTGCTGAAGCCCGGCGACCAGATGCCTTCCGTCAGGGGCCTGTCCATCAGGCTCTCCATCAATCCCAATACGATCCAGAAAGCCTATACGGAGCTGGACCGGCGGGGGATCCTGGTGACGGTCGCGGGTCGCGGGGCATTCGTCCGGGAGGATATCGGCACATTTATCCTCCGGTACCGGGAAGAAACATTTGAAAAGATCAGGACGGCGGCGGCGGAACTCCGGAAGCTCGGGGTGCCCGGGGAGGAAGTGGAAGCCGCGGTCCGGAGCGTCTATGAAGACGGGAAAGGAGTATCTGCATGATCCAGGCAGAAAAACTCGTAAAGAAATTTGATGAATATACCGCGCTGAACGGGATCGACTGCACCATCCAGAAGGGATGCATCTACGGCATGGTCGGGTCGAACGGCGCCGGTAAATCCACGTTCCTGCGGCTGATCACCGGCGTCTACAGGCCGGATTCGGGCACGGTGAAGGTGGACGGGGAGACGGTATTCGACAATCCGGCCGTGAAGGCGCGGATGGCCTTCGTGCCGGACGACCTCTATTTCCTGAACGGTTCCACCATGGACCGCATGGCGAAGTGCTACAAGGCGGCCTATCCCCAGTTTGATGAGAAGCGGTACCGCTTCCTGGCGGACAGCTTCCGGCTGACCACAAACCGGCCCATCCACACATTTTCCAAAGGTATGAAGCGGCAGGCGTCCATCATCTTCGCCCTGTCCTGCAGGCCGGATTACATGTTCTTCGACGAAACCTTCGACGGACTGGATCCCGTCATGCGGAACCTGGTGAAGGGGCTGATCTGCGAAGACGTGGAGGACAAGCAGGCGACGGCCATCATCACGTCCCATTCCCTCCGCGAACTGGAGGACATCTGCGACCAGCTCGCGCTGCTGCATGAAGGCGGCGTCGTGCTGGAGAGCGACGTCCAGAACCTGAAGACGGGGCTCTTCAAGGTGCAGGTGGCGTTCCTGCAGCCCTTTACGCAGGAGCAGTTCACCGGCATGGACATCCAGCATTTCGAGCAGAACGGTTCCGTGGCCCAGATGATCGTCCGCGGGAACCGGGATGAAGCGGTGGCCAGGCTCCGGGCCATGGAGCCGGTGATCCTGGACGTGCTGCCGCTGTCCCTGGAGGAAGTGTTCACGTACGAGATGAAGGCGCTGGGCTACTCATTCCAGGATGTGCTCGGAAAGGAGGCGGTTTCCGATGAAAAGAAAGCTGTTTGATAAGGATCTTTACCTGGAGGCCATGCGCCAGCTCAGGACCCCGGGGATCTTCTTCCTGGTGGTGAACGCGCTGGCCGCCATCCTGATTACCATGGGCCGGTGGGTCACCGAACTCGAATTTGTGGCCAACAGGCCGGGGATGCTTCCCCTTACCTGGGATCCCATGATCATGCAGCCCCTGCTGTTTACGGGGTTCTTCCTGATCGCGCCGGTGCTCACCCTCCGGATCTTCAATTTCACCAGGGACCGGAAAGGGAGCGACTTCTACCACGCCCTGCCGGAGACCCGGCTGTGCATTTTCTTCAGTTTCTATGCCGCGGTCCTGACGTACCTCACGGTGATCATCATGGGGACCGGGATCCTGGCCGGGCTCTCGACGTACTTCTATCCGGGCTGGTTCCAGTTCAGCTGGGCGGACCTGCTGACGTACGCGTTCAGCATGCTGGTGACCTCGTTCTATGTGGCGGCGGCGGTGGCCTGCGGCACGTTCCTCTCGGGGACCGCGTTTACGAACATCGCGGTGGCGCTGCTGCTCATCTTTGCGCCGCGGCTGATCCTGCTGGTCTTCACCATGAACGTCGGGTACGCGTGCCCCGTGCTGAATACCGACTACCTGCCGTTTGTGTTCAGCTACCAGTACAATATGGTCTTCGGGCTGGTCGGGAACTTCTTCAGTTCGCTGTCCCTCAATGTCGTATACAGCTGGCCCAGCATCTGGTATACGCTGGTGATCGGCGTGATCTATACCGCCTGCGCGGCGCTGCTGTTCCATTTCCGGAAGAGCGAGGCGGCGGGCGTGGCGGCCCCCAACCGGTTCCTCGGTGCGGTGTACAGGCTGACGGTGACATTTGTGTTCTGCCTGATCCCCATTACCCTGATCTTCCAGAGCGTGAAAGGCGGAAGGTCGATGAGTTCGGTGGAGATCTTCCAGCTGGTGGTGCTCTATATCGTGGCCGTGATCATCTTCTTTGCCTATGAGCTGATCGCGTCCAGGAAAGTGGCATCCCTTGTGAAGGCCCTTCCCTCCCTGGTGTTTGTCCCGGTGCTGAACGTGGCGGCGCTCGTCGTCCTGTTCAGTGTGGTCTCCATGGTGAACGGGTACCGCCCGGAGGCTTCGGAGATCAGTGCGGTCCGCATCGTGGAAGGCATGGGCGGAAGCGAGGATTACTTCCAGCAGATGATTTCGAAGGCCGACCTGAAGGACGAAGCGTGCAGGAAAGCCGCGTCGGAAGGGCTGAAGCGCATGCTGGAGATGAAGCAGAGCAGCCTCTACAATGAAGGCTATGACATGTATACGGTGGCGATCAAAACCGGCGCCGGCTGGAAGTACCGCAACATCGCGCTGTCGGACGAGGAAGTCCTCTCCCTGTCGGAGAGCCTGAACGGCAGCGACATCATCAAGGACGTGTACATGAACCTTCCGAAGGCCGGCATGGGCTCCGGTGTGAACGTTCTTACGCAGGACGCGGCCTCACTTTCCACGGAAGACCGGATGAACCTTTACGAAACCATGCGCCAGGAAGTGCAGGAGATGGGGTTCGATGCCTGGTACAGGTACCTGCAGACGTTCTACGGAGAGAACGTGCCGCTGGATACGATGGTGGTGACCGTCACCCGTTCCGGGAAGAGCGGGAGCTTCCGGGTGCCCATCAAGCCGGAGATGCCGAAGACCTTTGAGCGTTACTGCGCGCTGAGGATCGCGGGGACGGGCGTGGATAATGCCCTTGCGTTTATCGAACGCCTCAACAAGGCGGACAATTATACGTACGCAAATATGACGGTGTCGGTCTGGGATTATACCGAAAAACCCTACGAACAATTCTATCTGACGTACGCGATCAGCGGCGGCGGGGAACCGGGTGTGTTTTACAACCAGTACAATGGAGACAAGGCCCCGCTCGGGACGCAGCCCATGTCCGACCTCCTGAAGGAACTCTCCGGGATGAAGTCCGAAGGGAGCGCCATTGGGAGCAGGATCATCATGATCCAGTTCAACGGGGCGGCGTACAGCCGGTATTACTCTGACTCGGACACCGAGGATAACTATTTTAACGAGGATATGTGCTTCCGGGTGGAAGGAGACCTCCCGAAGGCGCTGGAGCTGTTCGATTCGGACCCGAAATACCGGGAAAAATACGGGGATGACGTGCCCGCGGTCACGGAATACGCCGAATAAAAACGTTTGTCCCGGCAGGGACGGGGAAGCCGGGGGGCGCAGGCCCCCCGGCTTTTTGCAGGGGCACGTCCCTGCCGTGTCAGAAAAATGCCCAATTATCCGGCCCCCGGTTTTCCTTATGCCGTACAGAATACTGAAATCTTCGGGGGAAGCGGGTTTCTGCTTGACGGAACGGCTGTTTTTGGCTAAAATGATGCAGGCTTTTATAGGGCCCAGAGGATGTCAGGCGCTTTCTCTGCGCGTCTCATAAGGCGGAGGGCATCTGCCCGCCCATACATTTTTCAACAATCATGTGAGGTGATTAAACATGGCAAAGATCGATTTAACGAAGTACGGCATCACCGGGACCACAGAGATCGTCTATAACCCTTCTTATGAGTTCCTGTTTGAAGAAGAGATGAAGCCCGGCCTGGAAGGCTACGAGAAGGGCACCCTGACGGAGCTCGGCGCCGTCAACGTCATGACCGGCATCTACACCGGCCGTTCCCCGAAAGATAAATTCATCGTCATGGACGAGAATTCGAAGGACACCGTCTGGTGGAATTCGAAGGAATATCCGAACGACAACCATGTGGCGACCCAGGAGACCTGGGAAGCGGTGAAGAAGATCGCGCAGGAAGAGCTTTCCGGCAAGCGCCTGTTCGTCGTGGACGCGTTCTGCGGCGCGAACAGGGATTCCCGCATGGCCGTCCGCTTCATCATGGAAGTGGCCTGGCAGGCGCATTTCGTCAAGAACATGTTCATCCAGCCCACCGCCGAAGAACTGGCGGAATTCGAGCCGGATTTCATCGTTTACAACGCTTCCAAGGCGAAGGTTGAGAATTATAAGGAACTCGGCCTGAACTCCGAGACCGCGGTCGTCTTCAACATCACGTCCCGTGAGCAGGTCATCCTGAACACCTGGTACGGCGGCGAGATGAAGAAGGGCATGTTCTCCATGATGAACTACTACCTGCCGCTCCAGGGCATGGCTTCCATGCACTGCTCCGCGAATACGGATATGGACGGCGAGAACACCGCCATTTTCTTCGGCCTGTCCGGCACCGGCAAGACCACCCTGTCCACCGACCCCAAGCGTCTCCTGATCGGCGACGACGAGCACGGCTGGGATGACAACGGCGTCTTCAACTTCGAAGGCGGCTGCTACGCGAAGGTCATCAACCTGGACAAGGATTCCGAACCCGACATCTATAACGCGATCCGCCGCGACGCCCTCCTGGAAAATGTCACCGTGGACGGCGAAGGCACCATCGATTTCGCGGATAAGAGCGTGACGGAGAACACCCGTGTGTCTTATCCCATCGAGCACATTGAGAAGATCGTGAAGAACGTCCGCCCCATTTCCGCGGGTCCCGACGCCGAGAACGTGATCTTCCTGTCCGCGGACGCCTTCGGCGTACTGCCCCCGGTCTCCATCCTGACCCCCGAGCAGACGAAGTATTACTTCCTGTCCGGTTTCACGGCGAAGCTTGCGGGCACCGAGCGCGGCATTACCGAGCCCACCCCCACCTTCTCCGCGTGCTTCGGCCAGGCGTTCCTGGAGCTGCATCCCACGAAGTACGGCGAGGAGCTGGTGAAGAAGATGGAGAAGAGCGGCGCAAAGGCTTATCTGGTAAACACCGGATGGAACGGCACCGGATAGAGAATCTCCATCCCCGATA
>JAGDAW010000008.1 GCA_017959345.1 Lachnospiraceae bacterium
ATGGTAGTATTCCTGATAGAAACGTGCGGCGAGTTCCGGGTAGGATGCCATATAGGGCTGATCCGAATTCGACAGGAGGTAGCCCGCACTCCATCCCATGCTGTGCCCGCCGTCGTTCAGGAAGATATTCAAACCATCCATGCCCACGGCCTGGTCCTCCAGCTTCGTGGAGAGAAGCAGTTTTTTGATGGTCTTTCCTTCGGCCGATGCCTCCAGCGTCCTGTCCAGGCCGTTGTTCTTCAGACTGGACTCGTAGGGCGAGCGGCCCGGGTATCCGTAGAAGTGATCGATCACGAAACAGATCTCGCCATAACTGAAGGCCGCCATCTCCTCGGTGCGGGTGCCGGTCATCAGTTTTGCAACCGAGAAGTCCGCATCCTGTTTGCCGATGTCATTCGTATCGGAATCCCGGTCGGCCACCACCACCTTCTCCCCATTACAAACGGCATAGTGGTAAAAGAGATCCGCGTACAGGTCGGTGATGGTTGCGAAAGGGAAATAGACCGCCTTCCCGTCGCCACGCAGGTCGATGCCGTACGCGCTGTAATCGAATTCCACGGGCTGCGGGACGGAATTGAGCTGGAAGGCGAAACGCACGAAGGGCATTCCGTCCAGGTAGGCGTTGTCCATGCCCGCCTGCACCTGATCCATCAGGTTGGTGAAACGCATATAATCCTTCGACGTGAAGATCTCCTCCCGGGTGTTTACCTGGGCGCTGGCATATTTGTTCTCCAGCAGGTACTGGCCGTCTCCGGTCCAGGTCACGCTCAAGGAACTCCCGGGGAGCATCAGCGCCTGGAACGCTGCGGCTGAAATATAGGGAATGGAGGGATGGTCCTCATAGAAGCGGATGCTGACGCTGCCGGCAGCCGCCCCGTCCCGCGTGACGGGCAACGACTTCTCTGTAAACGCTGTCCGGTCAGCCTCATCCAGGGCGAAAGAATCTCCGCCCGGCACAAATTCTTCCGGCGCACACGCTGCCATCAGCACCGTCGCAATCAGGATATAGATCGTTCTTTTCATGAGTGCAAAGGTAGTAAAAAAATGCGGTTTGCTCCCTTTTACCGGTATTTCCGGCTATAGCGGCTGTCGTGGTCGTCGTGGCCGAGGACGTCGGCCTCCGTGGACGCGTCGATGAGGGACTGGATGTAGCTGTTGATGGCGTCGATACCGGCGCGGAGCTGCTCCGGCGGCCAGGCATTGGAGCCGCCTGAAGAGATGGAGTTCTTCTCGAAGCGGATGTAGGCGTGCCACATGATGCCGTCCAGCACCTCCATCCGGGGATAGTAGGAGTTCTTCAGCCGGTACAGGCGGTACTCCGCGACGATGGCTTCCACCCGCTCGAAGAAGTCTTCCGGACCCCGGATGATCGTGATCTCCGGTTCGTTGTGCTGCGACCAGGCGATGCGGACCCCGCAGTCGTCGCCGCGCATCACCTCGTACCAAAGATTCGGGAAGCGCATCGTGTTGCTATATTTGTACTCGTAGGACACCGCCGCCCCTTCGGGCTTGGGGTTGGAACCCGTAGCCTTCGTGCCGAATCGCGGGCCGCCGACAATGCATACCATAAGCGAAAGAATAATATAAACTGTTTTCATACCCTCTTCTTCTTTCCTCCAAATATAATCAATTTTGTGAGATGTATGACGCCGGGGCACGCGAGCCCCTCCTTCCCGGAGGGGCTTTCGCGTAATTCATCGAGGGGGCGTACCCCCTCGAGCACCCCTGCGTCGGCCTGCGGCCTCCAAAAAGCGGTGGCGGGGAGCGGAGAGGGGCCGATTTGCGCCCGGTGGGCGGGAAAAAGCGGTCACCGGGAGCGAA
>JAGDAW010000091.1 GCA_017959345.1 Lachnospiraceae bacterium
ACCGGGATGCTCTTCCCGTGGCCCCCCGATGATGTATAACACTTCGTCTATATATTAACACTCGGCACTTTTTCTGTCAACCGGTAGTGCGTGAATCGTCATATTTCCCCAACTTATGCAGCTCCCCTGCATGAAAAACTGCCGCCTGTACACCCCCTCTCCCGGGGACTGTCAATGGCGGCAGCCGTTCTTCTTTATTCTTTACATTTCTGCGTTCCGGATCCTGTGGAGGGTTCCCGGTCGTCCCGCGCTTTACGTCATGCACGGCCCGGCCTTCCCGTAAGATCCGGGCCGTTTATCCCTCGAATTCCGCGCCCACCCGGATGGCCTTCAGGTTCAGGTCATACAGGTCCTGGTGCCTTGCGGACACGCATTTGTGGAGGCCGTCCTCCAGGAAATCCGTGGAGATCTCGGGGCACACGGCCATAAGCTTCCCGGTGATGATCATATTGGCAAGCTTGTCCGCGTTCATCTCATGGGCCAGGCGGGTGGCCGGCACATAGTACACGTCCACGTCGTCCCGCTCCACTTTCCGCCCGATGAGGGTGGAGTCGATGAAGATCTTCCCGCCGGGCTTCACCGCGTTCTCGTATTTATCGAGGGAAGGCAGGTTCATGGCCACCAGGATGTCGGGTTTCGACACGATGGGCGAGCCGATGGGGGTATCGGAAATGGCGACGCTGCAGTTCGCGGTACCGCCGCGCATCTCGGGACCGTAGGAGGGCAGCCAGGAGACCTGCTTCCCTTCCAGGAGGGCCTTGTAAGCCAGGAGCTTCCCGGAGAACAGGATGCCCTGCCCGCCGAATCCGGCAAATAAAATCTCAGTCGTCATCTTTTACGCCTCCTTCGCTTCCGAAGCGCTCCTGTCCTTGTAGACGCCGAGCGGGTAATAGGGGATCATCTTCTCATCCACCCATTTCAGCGCTTCTTCCGGGCTCAGGCCCCAGTTCGTGGGGCAGGAAGAGATCACTTCGATCAGGGAGAAGCCCTTGCCTTCCATCTGGTTCCGGAAGGCCTTCTCGATGGCGCGCTTCGCGTTCCGGATGTTCTTCACATTGTTCACGGCGACCCGTTCAATGTATTCGGGGCCCGTCAGGGTGGAAAGCATCTCGGACACGCGGACCGGGTACCCGGCCGTCTTCACGTCGCGCCCGTAAGGGGAGGTCTGGGTGACCTGCCCGGGCAGGGAGGTGGGGGCCATCTGGCCGCCGGTCATGCCGTAGATCGCGTTGTTCACGAAGATCACGGTAATGTTCTCGTTCCGGGTCGCGGCGTGGACGGTCTCCGCCATGCCGATGGAGGCCAGGTCGCCGTCGCCCTGGTAGGTGAAGACAATGCGGTCCGGCAGGGAGCGCTTGATGCCCGTTGCCATGGCCGGCGCCCGCCCGTGGGCGGCTTCCGCCATGTCGCAGTTGAAGTAATTATAAGCCATGACGGCGCATCCGACCGGCGCGACGCCGATGGTCTTCCCTTCGATGCCCAGCGCGTCGATCGCCTGCGCGACCAGCTTGTGGATGATGCCGTGCGTGCAGCCCGGGCAGTAGTGGAGTTCCAGATCCGACAGGGCATGGGGTTTTTCATAGACAACAGCCATCAGTTCTCTCCTCCTTCCAGGGATTTCACAAGTGCGATCACCTGCTCCGGCTCCGGGATCATGCCGCCGGTGCGGTTGCAGAGATACACGGGTTTGCGGCAGCCTTCGGCGAGCTTCACGTCTTCGATCATCTGGCCCATGGAGAGCTCCACGGAGACAAATGCCTTCACGCGGTCCGCGGCTTCCGCTATCGCTTCCTTCGGGAACGGCCACACGGTAATGGGGCGGATCAGGCCGGCTTTGATGCCCGCTTCCCGGAGCGCGGCCACCGCGTTCTTCGCGATACGGGCGGCGATGCCGAACGCCACGAGGCAGTAGTCCGCGTCGTCCATCATGAAGGACTCGTACCGGACTTCGTTCGCTTCCACTTCCTTATAGCGCCCGAAACGCTCGAAATTCTTCTGCTCGAGGGTCGCGGGGTCCAGGTAGAGGGAATTGATGATGTTGTGCTTCCGCGCCATGCCGGTGCCCGTGATGGCCCAGGGCTTCTCCACCGGGTGGGGCTCGATCTCATTTAAGGAGACCGGCTCCATCATCTGGCCGATGGTGCCGTCCGCCATGATCATGGCGGGCATGCGGTATTTGTCCGCGAGGTCGAAGGCCAGCGCCGTCAGGTCCGCCATCTCCTGGACGGAGGCGGGGGTCAGGACGATGAGGTGGTAATCCCCGTGCCCGCCGCCCTTGGTGGCCTGGAAATAGTCCGACTGGGACGGCTGGATGCCGCCGAGGCCCGGGCCGCCGCGCTGCACATTGACGATGACGGCGGGCAGGTCGGAGCCCGCGATGTAGGAGATGCCCTCCTGCTTCAGGGACACGCCCGGGGAGCTGGAAGACGTCATGACCCGCTTGCCGGTGCCGGCGACGCCGTAGACCATATTGATGGCCGCGACTTCCGATTCCGCCTGCAGGAACGTGCCCCCGATCTTCGGCATAACCTTCGCCATGTAGGCCGCAAGCTCCGTCTGGGGGGTGATGGGATAACCGAAATAATGGCGGCAGCCGGACCGGATGGCCGCTTCCGCGATGGCTTCATTGCCTTTCATCAGCACTTTTTCAGACATCGGTCCACCTTACCTTTCCACCGTAATCACCGAATCCGGGCACATCATGGCGCAGGAGGCGCAGCCGATGCATTTTTCGGGCTCGGCAATGTACGCGGGGGAATAACCCTTCCGGTTGATGGTGTTCTTGTCCAGGGCGAGCAGGTGCAGCGGGCATGCGAGGATGCACAGTCCGCAGCCTTTGCAGATGTCCTGGTTAAATGTGACTTTTCCCATGTAAAAGACCTCCTGTGTTCTCAGTACTTCGGCTGCAGGCGGAGCGGGAACAGGTCCGGGACTTCCCCCTTCAGCGTATCATACAGGCTGTCGTGGACAGCCGTCATGTAAAGCGGCAGCCCGGTGAGGCGGGAAAGCTGAGACGCCTCCTGCTGTCCGGAAAGCACGATTTCCGGGGTTGTTTCCCCCGCAAGGTTTGTATTATTCACGATGCCGGTAAAAGGCATCCTGGCGGCTTCCTGAATCTCCAGGAGCACCTCCGCCGCGTCCTTCGCGGTCCGGGTCAGGGGCCGCATGAAATTCACCACGAGGAGCATGTCGAAACAGTCCTCTTCCAGGATATACGGGCGGTAGCGCCCGAGCGCCAGCGCGCCGCGGTCGTCCCCGCCGATGTCCAGGACCGCGTCCTCCGACCGGTTCTGCACCAGCCGGTTCGCTTCCGGCGGGAGGGACGGCAGGTCCACGGAGGAATTCGCGAAGGGCAGGCTGATCACGCGGACCCCCGCCCGCGTCAGCTCGTCTTCCGAGTCCCGGGTCCTGAAATACGGGTTCACGATATCCAGGTCCCCGATGGACACGGCACGTCCGAGCCTTCTCAGGTAAAGGGCGTAATTCACCGCGATATTGGTCTTGCCGCTGCCGTAGTGGCCGCAGAACAGCGTCACGCGCTTCCTTCCCGGCGACAGGGGGCCGGACGACGCGGGCTCCTCCTTAAAATGTGCGGACGGCCCGTCGGGCGCCTCCGCCTTCCGGGATCCGAGGAGCGGCAGGATCAGGACGTTCCTTGCGTCCGCCTGTTCGAAAAGTGACGGCATGGCAGCCTCCTTTCCCGTCTGGAACGCGTGGACGGCGGACTGCAGTCCGCCATCGGAGCGGTTGCCTCTCCGGTGCCCCGGTGTCCGTTACTCGTCGCACACCTCGTGGCACCAGTGCTTCGTATCCGCCGCGTAACCCCACTGGATCGCGGTCAGGGTGTCATAAAGCCACTGGGTCACAGGGCCGATCTTCCCGCCGTTCATGGTGTATTCGCAGCCTTCGTAGTACAGCCAGCCGATGGGGGAGACCACCGCCGCGGTGCCCGTGCCCCAGGCTTCCTGCAGGCGGCCTTCCTTCGCGGCCGTGATCAGCTCGTCCACGGAGATCAGGCGCTCGGAAACCTTATAGCCTTTGTCCTTCAGGAGCTCCACGCAGGATTTCCGGGTGATGCCGGGCAGGACGGAACCGGTCAGTTCCGGGGTGATGATCTCGTCGTCGATCATGAACATGACGTTCATGGAGCCGACTTCCTCGATGTATTTGCGCTCCACGCCGTCCAGCCAGAGCACCTGCGTGATGCCCTGCTTCTCCGCCCGGTCGCCGGCACGGAGGGACGCCGCGTAGTTGCCGCCGCATTTCGCGTAGCCGGTGCCGCCGCGGACCGCACGGACGTCGTGGGACTCGATGGCGATCTTCACCGGGTTGATGCCCTCGGCGTAGTAGGGGCCGACCGGGGAAAGGATGACGCAGAACGTGGCGTTCTTCACCGGGTGGACGCCCAGGTGCTCGTCATTGCCGTAGGTAAAGGGGCGGATATAAAGGGACGTGCCCTCGGAATGGGGGATCCAGTCCTTGTCCAGTTCCACCAGGGTGTCCAGGATCTGCACGAAATCCTCTTCCGGGATCTCCGGCAGGCAGAGACGCTCCGCGGAATTGTTCATGCGGCGGGCGTTCTCGATGGGCCGGAACATGCGGATCTTCCCGTCCGCGTTCCGGTACGCCTTCATGCCCTCGAAAATCTCCACGCCGTAGTGCAGCACGGTGGACGCGGGGTGGATGGGGATGTAGTCGAAGGGAACGATCCTGGCGTCGTGCCAGGCGCCGTCATAATAGTCCATCATGAACATATGATCGGTGAAAATGCGCCCGAACCCCAGTTTGGATTCGTCCTGGGGCTTCGCCTTCGGATTCGTGGTTTTCGTAATGGAAATGTTCAGCATGTCTGTCCTCCTCCTGTTTATTTTACAGCTGGCTTCTTATGATCTTCCCCGAAACGGTCTTCGGGAGTTCGTCCCTGAATACCACCAGGCGCGGGTACTTGTACGGCGCCGTGTGGGTCTTCACGTAATTCTGGATCTCCTTCTTCAGCTCTTCCGTGCCTTCCGTCCCCTTCGTGAGTACGATGGACGCCTTCACGATCTGGCCGCGGACCTCGTCCGGCGCCGCGGACACGCCGCATTCCAGCACGTACGGGAGCTCCATGATGACGCTCTCGATCTCGAAGGGCCCGATCCGGTAGCCGGAGGACTTGATCATGTCGTCCACCCGGCCCACGTACCAGTAGTAACCGTCCTCATCCCGCCATGCGGTGTCGCCGGTATGGTAGTAGCCGTCCTTCCAGGTGGCCGCCGTATTTTCCGGATCCCGGTAATAGCAGGTGGCCAGGCCGTTCGGGAGCCCGTCCTTGATATTGATGACGATCTCGCCCACTTCGCCGTCCGCCACGGGCTTCATCTCCGAATCCACCAGTTCCACCTTATAGATGGGGGCGGGCTTGCCCATGGAGCCGATCTTGTGCGGGGCGCCGACCATATTCCCGATGATCATGGTGGACTCGGACTGGCCGAAGCCCTCGATGATCTGCAGGCCGGTCTGCTTCTCGAACTGCCGGTAGACTTCCGGGTTCAGCGCTTCGCCCGCGGTCGTCATGTGCCGGATGGAACTGAAGTCGTACTTCGACAGGTCCTGGCGGATGAACATCCGGAGCATGGTCGGCGGTGCGCAGAAGGTCGTGATCTGGTACTTCCTGAACATCGGCATGATCTTCGAAGCGTCGAAGCGGTCGAAGTCATAGACGAAGATGGCGGCTTCGCAGAGCCATTGCCCGTAGAGCTTGCCCCACATGGACTTGGCCCAGCCGGTGTCCGAAATGGTGAAATGCAGCCCGTCCGGGTCCACCGAATGCCAGTACTTCGCCGTATGGAAATGGCCCAGCGGGTATTTGTAATTATGCAGCGCGATCTTCGGGTAGCCCGACGTGCCGGACGTGAAGAACATCAGCATGTCGTCGTCCCCGCCCGGGGTATCCGCCGTCCGCTTGTAATGGGAACTGAACAGCTTGTATTCGCTGTCGAACGTCCGCCAGCCTTCCCGCTCCCCGTTCACGATCAGCAGGTTCCTGACCTCCGGGCAGTGTTCCAGCGCCTTCTCGACTTCCGCCGCCGTATTGCCGTCGGCGGTGCAGATGACGGTCCCCACTTCCGCCCGGTTCACCCGGTACTCGATGTCGTGGGAAAGCAGCTGCGCCGTGGCCGGGATGGCCACCGCCCCGATCCGGTTCAGGCCCAGGATGGCGAACCAGTACTGGTAATGCCGCTTCAGCATCAGCAGCACCTTGTCCCCCTTCTTAATGCCGAGGGACGTGAAATAATTCGCGCACTGGCAGGACGCGCGGCGCATGTCCGTAAAGGTGAACCGGCGCTCGTTCCCGTCCCGGTCCACATGGAGCATGGCCAGCTTCTCGGGCTCCCGGTAGGAGAGCTCGTCGATCAGGTCGAACGCGAAGTTGAAATGCTCCGTATTCCTGAAGGTGATGGAGGTCGGCGTGCCGTTTTCATTTTCCGTCACGTCGATGAACTTCCGGTAGATCCGCTCCTTCGTATCCTTCTTGACGGGCTTGTTCGGCTGCTCCTCCGGCACGTACGTCAGTTCCGGGATGGGCGCCCCGGTGGGGTTCAGGACGATGGCGTAGAACTCGCAGTCCTCGCCGTTCACCGCCACCATGCCGTGGGGGGTCGAGGAATCCAGGTAAATGGAGTCCCCGGGGTTCAGGGTGGTCTTATGCTCCCCGACCTGCACCGTCAGGTGCCCGGAGATCACGATGTCCAGCTCCTGCCCTTCGTGGGTCGTCAGCTCGATGTCCCGGAGTTCCGCGTCCTTATTGTATTTGCTGCGGACGAACAGGGGCTCCGCGATCCGGTTCTGGAAGGTGTTCGCAAGGTTGTAATACGTCATGCCGTGGGCATTCGCGATCTCCTGCCCCTCATAGGCCCGGGTCACCATGAACGATTTCAGCGTCGGGCTGTGGCCTTCGATGATGTCCGTGGCGTCCACGCCGAGCGCCAGGGCGCACCGGTAAATGAACGCGAACGTCAGGTCCGCCTCCCCGGATTCGCACGCCAGGTATTCCTCCGGCGTCACGTCCGTCTTAGCGGCCATCTCATACACGGTCAGGCCTTCTATTTCACGCAGTTCCTTAATACGCGCCGCCATCTCCCGGATCTTGTAGTCCAGGGCAGTGATCTGTGCCATAGCAATATCCTCTCCTGTTTCAAAAACACCCACAGGGTAAAATGTGTCCGCCCCGCCGGACGGCCGCGGCCCGGTCCCCCGGGTCCGGGGAAAGAAGCCCCCTCCCTGCGGCCCCGCGCAGGGCGCGTTCCGGCATTACAGTTTGTTTCTCTGGATCTTCCCGGAGATGGTCTTCGGGAGCTCGTCCCGGAACACCACCAGCCTGGGGTATTTATACGGCGCGGTATGCGCCTTCACGTAATTCTGGATCTCTTTCGCAAGCTCCGCGCTCGGCACCGTATCCTTCGTCAGGACGACGGACGCCTTCACGATCTGGCCGCGGATCTCGTCCGGGGCCGCGGACACGCCGCACTCCAGCACGTACGGGAGCTCCATGATGACGCTCTCGATCTCGAAGGGCCCGATCCGGTAGCCGGAGGACTTGATGATGTCGTCGGCCCTGCCCACATAGAAGAAGTAGCCGTCCTCATCCCGCCACGCGGTGTCGCCGGTGTGGTAGCAGCCGTCCCGCATGGCGGAGGCGGTCAGTTCCTCGTCCCGGTAATAATGGATGAACAGGCCCGCCGGGCTCCCCTCGTCCAGCCGGATGACGATCTCGCCCACGTCGCCGTTCTTCACGGGGTTGCCTTCCGCGTCCACCACGTCGATATGGTACGCGGGGGACGCCTTCCCCATGGACCCGAGCTTCACGGGGTTGCCCCGGAAGTTCGCGATGGTCAGCGTCGTCTCCGTCTGGCCGAAGCCTTCCATGATCTGGAGGCCGGTGGCCTCGTAGAAGATCTTCGCCACCTCCGGGTTCAGTGCCTCCCCGGCCGTCGTCATGTTCCGGATGGAGGAGAAGTCGTAGCCCGAGAGGTCTTCCCGGATCATCATGCGGAGCATCGTGGGCGGCGCGCAGAACGTCGTGATCTGGTACTGCGCGAACAGGGGCAGGATCTCGGCGGCATTGAACCGGTCGAAATCATAGACGAAGACCGCGCCTTCGCACATCCATTGCCCGTAGAGCTTGCCCCAGAGGGACTTGCCCCAGCCGGTGTCGGAGATGGTAAAATGCAGCCCGTCCGGCTCACAGCAGTGCCAGTACTTCGCCGTCACGAAATGGCCCAGGGCGTAGGTGTGCTTGTGCTCCACCATCTTCGGGTTCCCGGTGGTGCCGGAGCTGAAGAACATCAGCGCCGGCGTTTCGCCGCAGGGGGTGTCCTCGGAACGCCTGAACACGCTGGAATACATTTTGTACTCCCGGTCGAAATCCCGCCAGCCTTCCTTCCGGCCGCCCACGATCACCTTCGTGTCCACGGACGGGCAGACGGGCAGCACCCGGTCCACGATATCCGTGGTGTCCCCGTCCGCCGTGCAGACGATGGCCTTGATGGACGCCGCGTTGAACCGGTACTCGAAATCATGCTCCTTCAGCTGGTAGGTGGCCGGCACCGCGATGGCGCCGAGCTTGTGGAGGCCGATCATAACGGGCCAGAACTGCCAGTGGCGCTTCAGCACCAGCATGACCTTGTCGCCCTTCCCGATGCCGAGCGCGCTGAAGTAATTCGCGCAGCGCGCGGATTCTTTCTTCATCTCCTTGAAGGTGAAGCGGCGCTCTTTCTTCGCGCGGTCCAGGTGCAGCATGGCCAGCTTCTCCGGGTATTTGTCCGCGATGGCGTCCACGATGTCGAAGCCGAAGTTGAAGGTTTCCGTGTTCTTGAAACGGATGTCCAGAAGGTTCCCCTTCTCATCCTCCGTGCACTCCGTAAACTTCTCGACGATCAGGTGGGTGGACGGACGCGCCGCCGCCACCGTCTCCCGGATGACGGTCTCCTCCGTCTGCTCTTCGGGCAGGACGACCGCCAGGAAGATGCAGTCCGCCCCGCCGGTCGCGATCATGCCGTGCGGCGTGGCGCTGTTGTAGTAAATGGTATCCCCTTCGTGCAGGGTCTCCCGGTTCTTCCCGACCTGCACGATCATGGAACCGGACAGCACATAGTCAAACTCCTGCCCTTTGTGGCTGGTCAGGTGGATGGGCTGGTGCTGCAGCGCTTCGGAATATTCATAGCGCACATAGTAAGGCTCGCAGATCTTGTGCTTGAAGACGGGCGCCAGATTGCGGATATCGATGCCCTCTTCCTTCGCCGTCTGGCGGCCTTCGCCTCTCCGCGTCACGGTATAGGACGTCAGCCTGGCGTCATCCCGGCCTTCGAGCAGCTCCGAGATCTGGATGTTGAACGCGATGGCACATTTGTGAATGAACGTGAAAGGAAGATCTTTCGTACCGTTTTCATAAGCCTCGTACTCTTCCGGCGTGACTTCCGTCATCTTCGCCATCTCGGCTTCCGAATAGCCCAGAATGGAACGCATCTCCTTAATTCGTTCCGAAACCTCCTGAAGTTTGTCCATCGTTGTGTCAACAGTCATACGTTTTTTCCTCCTTTCGGTAAAAATATAAGTATAATAAAAGGCCCGTCCCAAAGGATGCCTTTGAGACGAGCCTGATATCCAAACCCGCGGTACCACTCAAATTCCGCCCGGAGGCGGCCCTCTTCGAAGTCCCGAAACTTCTATGCACTGACGCAGCATGGCGCGGAAAGCCTTACTGAGGGTGTACCCCGTTCAGACTTTCGGCTCGGAAGCGACGGGAGACTCCCCTGCACTGCCGGGATCCCAGCCTGCCCCGGCTCTCTTGGAATGCTTCTCTGGAAAGCTCCTTCTTCGTCATCGCCTTTAAATGATGAAATTTCAGTTATTATGCCACTGCCGCGGCAGAAAGTCAACAGGAAATGTGACGAAAAAGGAGCAGATGCAGGGACCGGTCACGTGCATTTTTCCTACAATGCCGCTTCTCCTGCTTATCATCTCCTGAAAAACACCAGCGCACCGACCATGGCCAGGACGGCCACGGCGCAGACCGCCACGGTCACAGCCAGTGCAGCCGGTAACTCGGCTGCCGGCGGGGCGTCCGGTTCTATAGACTCAGTCTCACCGGTTTCCGGCTGGGTGTCCGGGACAGGGTCGTCCGGATCGGTATCCAAGGGGTCATCCAGAGAACCGATGCTGCCCCAGCCGATTTCACCCGGCGTATCCATATCCGGATTGTCTTTCGGACTGCCCGCGCCGCCCCCTGCCAGGAATTCATCTGGGTGCTCTTCCCGGAACTGTCTCTGCTTTTCCTGATAGTCCAGAAAAGCCCTGTACACTTTCCCTGCATATGCGCAGAGTTCTTCATCAACCGGACGGATGGAAATCTTAGGATCCCCTTCATCAGGGATCATGAAAAGATAGTCCCCCCGTTCGCCCTGCAGGTACAATACCCTTACGGCGTTCAGAAGCGGCTGTGCCGTATAGTGTGCCAGTGCAACCAGTTTTACACGGTCTTCCGGAACCGGCCCTTCTCCGTATTTTTCCAGTTCTTCTGTGATGATCTCTTTATAGTCCCCGTACCAGAACGAACCCGGATGGGACCTTGAAGAGGCTGTCGGGCTGGCGTCCGTAACTGTGGACGTATTCAGATCAATATATCTCGGCGTTCCCTCCTCATCGTAATAATACTGCACATTTCCGCCAAACCGCTGGTCTGCCGTAACGACCTTAGCCGTGTAACTGACGGAGGCTTCCTTGGTCAGGGAATACGGTTGGATGACCAGTTCCCCAAGCTTTGCCAGATCAAGAAGATCCGCATAATACCACTGCTGGGCGGTCTCTTCCACCACAGTCAGAGCCGGGCTCCATCTTTCAAGCCTCTCATGAAGGGACAGCTGCGATAAGTCCGGGCCGAAA
>JAGDAW010000092.1 GCA_017959345.1 Lachnospiraceae bacterium
CCGGTGTTGCAGCTCATCGTGACGCCGTTGATGACCGCTTCCTTCAGGGTGACGTAGCTCGGATCCATGATGAAGTCCTCGCTCATCAGGCCCAGGAAGCCCCATTCGCCGCGGACAATGTTCTTCAGAAGCGTGGGATGCGCGTTGTCGGTATAGCAGCCGACACGGTTGTAGGCGGTCATGGCGCCGAGGCACTTCGCGTCTTCAAAGCAGGACTGCATGGCCCGGAGTTCGCCTTCGCGGGCTTTCTGCTCGGTCATGAAGGTCGCGACGCCGGTACGGTTGACTTCGGAATCGTTGAAGGCCACGTGCTTGGGAGCCGCGATGACGCCAAACTTCTGGGCGCCGATGATGGTCGCCGCGCCGGTGAAGGCGGAGAGGACGGCATCTTCGGAATAATACTCGTGGTTGCGGGCATTGTACGGGCAGCGGTGCAGGTTCACGCCGATGCCCCACCAGATGGGCAGGTTCGCCCACAGGGAGAAGTTGCCCATGACTTCGCCGAATTCCCTGGCGAGGTCCTTGTTCCAGGTCTGCGCGATGACGATCTCATTGCTCATGACGCCGGCCTTGTAGGAGGCGTTCTTATCGTCCGGGCTGATGACGCAGGGGTCGCCGGTGGAACTGTCGGTGGTGGCGTACTGGCCGAGCTGGTAGGAGTAGATGCCGTTGGGGCCGTCGTTCTGCACCGCTTCGGGGCTCATGATGGAGGCGATGGCCTTCGTGGAAGTCCCGCCGAACGCGGTGCGGATCATGGCGTCTTCCAGCTTCAGCTGGTTCATCAGGAGCGTCCAGCGCGGGTCGTCCAGGTCCGTAACGCCCTTCAGGTCCGCAAGGGTCAGGCCGTTCGATTCGCCGAATACGACATCGGACCCGGTGGTCTTATACTTGTAATTGTCATTCGCCATGACGGTGAGCATGTCCGCGGAAGCGGTCAGGTCCCTGTAGGTCTTCGGGAACGTGCCCTGCCAGTCGGACCGGGTCAGGTACACGGCGGTGTGGGGAAGCCAGTAGTTGACGTCCATGTCTTCCAGCTCGTTCTTGACGGCGGTGCCGTTCTTCGACCGCGCAAAGGTGGTGGTGTCCAGGTCATCGAGCGTCCACGAATGGGTCTTCGCCGCATCCCCGTTCGCGGTCATGCCGTCGGACGTGGTCTTGCCCTGGGCTGCCAGGACGTTGTTCAGGGCATCGTGTGCGTCGGCGCCGATCGCGAAATAGTACGTGCCCGCGTCCAGGATGTAATTGCCCTTGGCGCCGAGGAGGTTGTCCGCGGTGGAATCCCAGGAAGCCATATACTGGAGGTCCGCCGTGATTTCGACCGTCTCGCTCGCGTTGGGCTGGAGGATGCCGGTCTTCGCGTAGTCCAGGAGCTGGATGCCGGCCTTCTCCACGCCGTGCGTCTTATCATACTCGGTATAGGGGACGGAAACGTAGAATTCGACCACGTCCTTGCCGGCGACGCTGCCGGTGTTCGTGACGGTGATCTTCGCGGTGGCTTTCTGCGCGTTCAGGTCCACAGTGACGCTCTCCAGCTTCTGCGTGAAGGTGGTATAGCTGATGCCGTAGCCGAAGGTGTAGGTCACTTCGTTTGCGTAGTTCCAGTTCCCGGAGGAGCTGCCGGCGGTGCCGTTCGCATTTCCCTGCCCGAGGACCGTGTCCGCGTACCGGGTCTCATAGTACTTGTAGCCAGTGTAGATGCTTTCCGCTTCCACGATGGCGCTGTTGATGCTGAGTTCGGGCTGGGCGTTCGTCCAGTTCAGGAACCCGTAGTTCTGCGCGGCCGGGGAAAGCGCGTTCGTAACCGCGTAGGTGTCCGCCAGGCGGCCGGAGGGGTTCACGGTGCCGTCGAGCACGTCGCAGATGCCATAGAAGCCGTAGCCGCCGGGAAGGCCGATCTCCAGCAGGGCGTCGATGTCTTCGTTGTCCTTCAGCTCCTGGATCTCCATGGCGCTGGAGTTGTTCAGCAGGACGATGAGCTTGCCGCCGTTCTGCTTTTTGCTTTCGACAGCCGCGGCGATCAGGGCGCGCTCGTCGTCCGAGAGGCCCAGGGGATCCCGCTGGTTCAGGTTCTGGCCGGGGTCCACGCCGGCGGTGCCGGGCGTATAGTTCGCGTTCTCACTGCCTGCACGGGCAATGGTAAGGATCAGCACGTTATAGTTGCCGAGCGTCTGTCTCCAGCCGGCATCCGCGCCGTCCATGGCCGCGGGAGAGGGCTCCTTCGACGTGAAGAAGCTGCCGTTGGAGTTCGCGGGCGCGGTGATGTTGGGATAGAAGTTCGAACCGAACCAGCTCGCGACTTCCGTCTCGTAGGTGGGGCGCAGGGTCTCATACAGGGTTTCCAGCGTCGGATTGTAAGAATATCCCTTCGCCTTCAGGGCCTGCAGGAAATCCACCGTGTCCGCGTCCGTTCCGGAGTTGGGGGTAAGGCTGGAACCCATGATGCCGCCCATGACCGGGTGGTAGCTGGAGAAGCCGAGCAGGGAAACCTTGCCCTTCTCTGCGGAGGTCAGGGGCAGTGCGCCGTTGTTTTTCAGCAGTACGGTGCCTTCCTCGCTCATCCGTTCGCCGACTTCGGCAATCGCCTTCACCAGTTCCGCGGTGTTTTTGTACACTGATTTGTAAGTGTAGGCGGTGGACGGGTCCACGTTCTCGTCGTTGACGATCCGGGTACTGCTCGTACCCAGGAACTTGTCAATATCCGTGCGGAAATTGTTGACGATCGTGGAACCGGTCAGTGCCAGGGCGGTCAGCGCTGCCATCACTGCGGCAATACCGCGCCAGAGGCGCTGGCCGGACCTGTTTTTCTCAGAGTCTTTCATGTTTTTCCTCCTGATTGTATATTGGCAGCCCCGGTAAGGGGCCGGCTCACATGGTTACGCAAGGTCGAAGGAGAGGAAGTCAAAGGTGCCGCCCTTGCCTTCGATGCTGAAGTACAGCGCTTCCTTTTCGCCCAGGCCCGCGGGCAGCTGTCCCGTGAATGACTTCGGCTGGAGCGCAGTCTCCACGGGGATGCGGCAGAGGATGCCGCCCTTTTCCGCGTTCCCCACGGTGACGGTGCAGCCG
>JAGDAW010000009.1 GCA_017959345.1 Lachnospiraceae bacterium
ACTGAAGGAGAACAACGGCGGTGCGGTCCGCCTTCCGGCAGCTGAAATCGACAGGCGGTTAGCCGCATTGCGTGATTACAGATAACGGCGCCAGCGGACGGAGGTGGCGGATGGATACGGAAAAGAACAGGGGGGCGCGGGTACGCCCGGAAGCCCCGGCGTCCCGGGAAGGAAGCGGGCGGGAGAAACCGGACGGGCACGTCCTGACGGTACACCCCATCCCGCCGGTCTATGACGCGGATTCCAGGATCCTGGTCCTCGGGAGCTTCCCCTCGGTGAAGTCCAGGGAAGAAGGCTTCTTTTACGGGCACCCGCAGAACCGGTTCTGGAAGGTCACGGCAGCGGTATTCGGGGAAACGGTGCCCCGGACGGTCGGGGAGAAGCGGGCTTTCCTGCTCCGGAACCGCATTGCCCTCTGGGACGTGGTCCGTTCCTGCGAGATCCGGGGGTCCTCGGACGCGAGCATCCGGAATGTGACCGTGAACGACCTGGGGAAGATCCTGGAAGCCGCCGATATACGGGCCATATTCACGAATGGGGCTGCCGCGTACCGGTATTACAGGAAATACGCGGAACCCCTCACCGGGCGGCCTGCGGTATGCCTCCCGTCCACGAGTCCCGCGAACGCTTCGTGGGATCCGGAACGGCTGACGGAAGCCTGGACGCGGATCCGCTTGTCCCCGACGGGAGAATGTGGTATAGTAGGGGATCATGCGGACCGGCAGTAAGGGGGAACCGATGGAATTACCGAAATATTTGGACCTGCATATGCACACGACCGCCTCCGACGGGACAGACACGCCGGAGACGATCGTTTCGCGCGCGGAGGAAGCCGGGCTGGAACTGTTTTCGGTGACGGACCATGACGAAATCCTGTGCGGAACGGCCGTCCCCGCCCTGCTTTCACCCGGAAGCCCGCGGTTTATCCCGGGCGCGGAATTCTCCTGCAGGGACGAGGAAGGGCAGTACCATATCCTGGGATACGGGTTTGACCCGGAAGCGCAGGCCATCCGGGACGTCGTCGCGCACGGACACCAGCTCCGCATGCGGAAGGCGGCGGCGCGTCTGGACTTTATCCGGATGGAATTCGGGTTTACCTTCCGCGGGGAAGACGTCCGGGAACTGATGGGGAACCGGAACCCCGGGAAGCCCCACATCGCGAACCTGATGGTGCGGTACGGGTACGCGGATTCGAAGGATGAGGCGATCCGCCTTTACCTGAACAAGGTGGATTTCAAAAATGAATACATCCGTCCGGAAGAAGCCATCCGGGGGATCCTGGACAGCGGCGGCGTCCCCGTCCTCGCGCACCCGCCGTTCGGCAGCGGGGGCGAGCTCATTACCGGGGAAGCGCTGGACGAGCGGGTCCGCCGCCTGATGGCGTCCGGGCTCGAGGGCGTGGAGGCGTATTATTCCGCATTTTCCCGGAAGCAGCGCGCCGAGATGCTGGCGGTGGCGGACCGGTACGGCCTTTACGTGACCGCCGGCAGCGATTACCACGGGGCGAACAAGAAAGTGGCGCTGGGGGATACCGGGCTTCCGGATGCCGCGGAATGGGCGGACGGGCTGTACCGGTTCCTCGAACGGGTCCTGGAGGCGTAAAGCCACATTAAACGATCCATATCTGAAAGCCCTTCGCTGCGGGCATGCGGCGAAGGGCTTTTGAACGTCGCAGGGGGTGACAGGCAGGCCGGAAACAGATTATCCCGTCTTCTTTTTGAAAAAGATGGATAAAACCCGTACCGGCGGTATAAAAAGTCATCCAACCGTATGACTGGCCTGTTCACTTTTCCGCCGGGTTGCGCTATAATCGTCTGCAGAAATACAAAGTAGGCGGGCAGATGAAGACGGTGCCGGCCACGCGGTAAGCCGATCTGAAAACGAAGCGCTTACGGCGCTCCGGTAATCCCTCATGGAACAGGAGGATGATCATGAATAAGAAAGAAATCAAAGCGCTGCGGCGCCCGTTCCTCAAAGAACTCTTCCGGGAGAACCGATTCAATCTGGCGATGACCGTGGTCGCGGCCCTGTTCGGCGCTGCGGCGGAGCTGGTCATCTCATGGCTCATCAAGGAGGTCGCGGACCTGATCTCCGGAGAATGCCCGTACGGTTTCGGAACGCTCCTTTTGATCGCGGGAGGCGCATTTGCGTTGTATGGGCTGGGATGGATTCTGGACAGGGCATTCCTCTCCGAGTTCCGGGCAAAGGCCATGAAACAGTACAGGGAATACGTCTTTGACCGGCTCCTGGGGAAGGGAATCCAGGCGTTCTCCGGCGAGAACAGCGCCCTTTATATCTCCGCCCTTTCCAACGACGTGAACACGATCGAAGCGGACTTTATCGGGAAACTGCAGGGCACGATACAGGTCGGCATCACGTTTGTCGGTGCGCTGGGCCTCATGCTCTGGTACAGCCCGCTGCTGACGCTGGTCGCCATCGGCTTTTCCCTGCTGCCCATCATCGTCTCCGTGGTCCTGGGAAACAAGGCGGCAAGGGCGGAAAAAAACGTTTCCGATCAGAAAGAGCGCTATACCGGCATGCTGAAGGACGCGCTTACGGGCTTCTCCGTGATCAAAAGCTTTAAGGCGGAGAAAAGCATTGCCGCTTTGCATGATCACAGCAATACGGGCGTTGCGGATGCCTCGAAAAAGCGTACGCAGGTGAACGTGCTGGTAAGCTATTCCTCCGGCATCTCGGGAGGTGTTCTGCAGTTCGGCGTGTTCTTCGTGGCTGCCGCGCTGGCACTCTCCGGTAAGGGCATCACGGCAGGTACCGCCATTGTCTTTGTGCAGCTGCTGAACTATGTCCTGGCCCCGATCCAGACGTTCCCGGCATTCTTCGCCGGCATGATGTCCGCGTACAGCCTTATCGACAAGCTCGCCCTGGCGCTGAGCAAAAATGTGTCCGACGAGGGCGGGCCTGTCGCGCCGCAGCTCACCGGGGGGATCTCGGTCAGGGACCTTACATTTGCCTATGAGGAAGGAAAGCCTGTGCTGCGCGGCGTGGACATGGCGCTTTCCGCCGGCGGCTGCTACGCGCTGGTGGGCGGCTCGGGCAGCGGCAAGTCGACGATCCTGAACCTGCTGATGGCGTCTTCGAAAAACTATCAGGGCGAGATCCTCTATGACGGGAAAGAACTCCGAACCATTTCCGCCGGCTCGCTCTATGACCTCGTGTCTATTATCCAGCAGAATGTGTTCGTCTTTAACAGCACGATCCGCGACAACATCACGATGTTCTCCGAATTCCCGGAAGAGGAGGTCGGCCGTGCCGTACGGCTGTCCGGCCTGCAAAAGCTCATTGACGAAAAGGGCGCGGACTATCTGTGAGGGGAAAACGGCATCGGCCTGTCCGGCGGCGAGCGGCAGCGGGTTTCCATTGACCGGGCGCTGCTTCGCAAAACGCCGGTCCTCTTCGTGGATGAGGCGACGGCCTCCCTGGATGCTGAGACCTCCTTTGAGGTGCTGGACGCGATCCTGAAGCTGGACGGCTACACCCGCGTCATTGTCACCCACGACCTGGACGAGAATATCCTGCGCCGCTGCACCGGCCTGTTCGCGCTGAAAAACGGCGTGGTTTCGGAACAGGGGACGTTTGACGGGCTCATGGCGAAAAAGGGTTACTTCTATTCGCTGTTCACCGTTTCCCAGGGATAAACCGGTCCTGTACGCCTTTTTATGCGCCGCTGGCCCGGGCATCTTGAAATCGGCCTGTATTCTGGTATAATGACAATGCTGCCATCCGGGGCCGTTCCCCCGCCGCCGTGACCAGCGCCGAAAGCAAATGGATCACAGAGGGGGGCAGGGCGGACCGTACGGACAGACCAGATCATCAAAGGGACTGCGGACAGGACGGGCCATATTTCCTGGGCGGGATCCTTTAAATCCTGTTGAAAGGGCTTTTCATCATGAAGTTTGATACCAGAGACCGGAAACCGAAACTGTACGGCATCCTGGCCGCCGTCGCGGCGGCCGCGGTCATCATCACGCTGCTGGTCCCGACCGGGGCGGAAGCGCATTCGCTCCCCATCGCGGCGGTCGTCGCGCTGTTTATCCTGTCCTGCATCGTCCAGCTCGTGATCGCTTTTTTCCTGCAGATCCGTTATAACCCGTATTCGTACAATACGATTATCTACGCGGGCTTTTCGCTGTTCCTTGCGGTGCTGCTGGTCCTGCAGGTGCTTGTCATCGTCAGCATCGTCCGGGATCCGGAACACTATACCGGGGAAGCCGTGCTCCACACGCTGCTCGGGTCGGCGGGGGTGTTCGGGCTGTTCACGTTCCCCTTCGTCCTGGTCTTTTCCGCGGCGCTGTTTGTCTCCAATGTGTCCCTGATCCGCCACGAAGGCCTGCGGCCGGTGAACATCCTGGGCATCCTGCTCGGCCTCCTGCTTGTGGGCGGGGAAGTGTTCCTGTTCGCCTTCAATTTCATGGTATCGGGGAGCCAGACCGAGGTGATGATCCACGACATCGTCTCGAATTCCCTTTCCGCGATTTACCTCTATTTTGAGTGCATGATCATCGGGACGATCATCGCGGACGTGATCACCGCGACCTACGAGCCGGAGAAGGATAAGGATTTCCTGATCATCCTGGGCTGCGCCATCCGGAAGGACGGGACGCCGACCCCGCTTCTTTCGGGCCGGATCGACCGCGCGCTCGCGTTTGCGGAGCGGCAGGAGGCCGAGACGGGGAAGGAACTGCGCTTCATCACGTCCGGCGGGCAGGGCACGGACGAAACGGTTTCGGAGAGCGCGGCCATGAAGGCGTACCTGCTCTCCCGCGGGGTCCCGGAGTCGCGGATCCTGGAAGAGGACCGGTCCGCGAATACCCTTGAGAACATGAAGTACTCGAAGGCGATCATCGACGCGCTGGACCCGCAAGCGAAAGTTGCGTTCTCCACCACGAATTACCACGTCTTCCGGAGCGGCCTTTCCGCCCGCCGCGTGAAGATGCGGGCCGTGGGCATGGGCGCGGAGACGAAATGGTACTTCTGGCCGAACGCCGCGGTGCGGGAATTTATCGGGCTCCTGACCGCGCACAGGCTGAAACAGGGCCTGATCCTGGGGGGGATGGTCCTCTTTTACCTGGTCCTGACACTGGTCGCATACAGGTAGAATCATACGCAGCCGCCAGGGGAATGGCCATGGTCCCGCCCACGGCGGCCTTCTTGTCGGGCATCCCGGGCGGATGCCTTTTTTTATGGAAAAAATTGTGTAAAATGTGAAAAAGCCCTTGAAAAAAAAAGTGGGATCATATAAAATGACGAAAAGAATCCTTTTCGACGCGTGGATGATGCAATGGCGCACGGCACGTACGGAGGGGCTTTCTTTATGGTGTGGGGGAAGAACGGGGGCCGCGGAGGAAAGCGGCAACCGGAATCCCGCCGCCGGAGGCGGACCGCGGGGCTGGATCCCGCCGGGACGCCGGAGGAACGGGTTGCCATCGGCAACCGTGCGGCAGAGACCCGGCTGTACCGGCAGCCTTCTTTCGCCGAACGGTGCTGCGGTAATAAAACATGCGGAGAAGTCCGCAAAAAAGAGAAAAAGAGAGGAATGAGAAACATGAAAAAGTTAGTGGCACTCCTGCTGGCGCTGGCCATGGTATTCGCCATGGGCGCATGCGGCAAGCCGGAAGAGACAGACAACACGAAGACCGTCCTGAAGGACGAAACGCACGCCCTCTGGGTGGCGCACGGGAACTTCCTGCTCCCGGACGGCTCGGCGAACGGCTGGGGCGGCAAGGACACCGAAGTGTATGAGAAGTCCGCGCTGACTGCGATCTCGCTGGCAGACCTGAAGGACATCAGCGAAGCGGTGTACACGGCACTTTCCGGCAAGGACGTGAAGTACCTGTACAAGGGCGAAGTGCTCATGGGCACGAATGACCCGGGCTGGAACTGCGATTTCATGAAGGACGGGAAGAAGTACCGCGCGAGCGGCTCCTTCGCCATCAAGGCCGCGCAGTGCACCGTGGACGTGGACGGCGACACGAAGGTGTACGCGGAAGACCAGTGGATCCCGGATCCGAAGACGGCTTATGCGGAATCCCTGACCCCGGATACCCTGTTCTTCCCCACCTGGCAGGAAGCGAAGGACGAGAACGGTTTCGCGTGGGATATGAACCCCGTCGTGACCGGCGGCCCCGGCCTGTACATTTTTATCGTCGCGCAGTATAAGAACGCCTCTACGGCCGGCAACCCCGGCTACGGCGTGGCCATGATCCTGAAAGAGAAGAAGGACGGCCTTGCGTATGAGGAAGTCAAGGTCTTTGTGCCGGCAGACCATACCTATGGCATTGTCGGTTCCTTCGAGGCTTCCAAGTGGGCGGACGGCGCGGACGTCGCGATGACGAAGACCGCCGACAACGTCTGGTCCGGGGAAGTGGCCCTGAAAGCGGGCGACGAACTCAAGGTCCGTGCGGACGGCAAATGGGATGACAGCTGGGGCAAGGACGGCGGAAACATCACGGTTGACGCCGACGGCACCTATACGGTCACCATCACCTTCAGCGGCTCCGAAGGAACCGTGGAAGTCAAGGCAAAATAATCATACCCGACCGGGGAGGGGCTTCAGTCTGTGGGGCCCCTCTGCCTTTTAAGAAGGCGGTGCGGGACGTAGCGCGGCGCCCTCCGGGGGGTACGGCCGCCGCCCCGCGGCGCATCGGAAGACGCCGGGAACCGGGTGACGGCGTCCCCGGACGCCCCGGGATACAGGGAGGATGAGGGATGAAGACATTGAACGGATACCGGGTGATAAGCCTCCTGCTGGCCGCCCTGCTGCTGGTCGCGGCGGCGGGTTGCAGGAAAGAAGCGCCCGGGTACCAGGATTTTGAGGACAGTTACACGGACGCGCTGCCGGAGAACGCGGAAGACGGGCTGACGCTCCACGCGTTCAACTGGACCTACCGCCAGATCACGGAGAACCTGGAAGGCATCCGGAACGCGGGTTTCAAGAACGTGCTGACCATGCCCGTCCAGCAGCCGAAAGGCGGCGGGATGTCCTGGTGGGCGTTCTACCAGCCGCTGGGCTTCTCCATCGCGGACAACAGCGCGCTTGGGACGAAGGAAGACCTGGAAACACTCTGCCGGGAAGCGGAGAAGTACGGGATCTGCATCCTCGCGGACATCGTGGCGAACCATCTGGCCACGACGGACGATGAAGGCAAGGAAGAGGACGGGACGCCCATGGTCTCGCCGGCGGTCGCGGAATACGAGCCGGTGATCTACGCGAACCGGAACGAGGACACGGACGGGAACGGCATCACGTTCCACCACAACCGGTTTGCGCAGGGCTCCGGGTCGGAGACCCAGTACTACGCCTACGGGAACCTGCCGGACCTGGACACCTCGAACGCGTACGTCCAGCAGCGGGTGCTTTCGCTGCTGAAGGAATGCATCGACGCGGGGATCGACGGTTTCCGGTTCGACGCCGCGAAGCACATCGAAACGGCTTCGGACCCGGATTATCCCAGTGATTTCTGGGAGAACACGCTGGAACCGGCCAAGCGTTATTACTACGAAAAAACAGGCAAAAACCTTTATGTATACGGCGAGATCCTGATGTCCCCCTCCGGGCGCAGCCTCTCCGACTATACGAGATATATGCGGATCACGGACGACGGGTTCACGTCCCAGTTCAGGACCGTGTTCACGGCGAAGGACCCCGCGCAGATCCTGAACGCTTCCCTGAAGACCGGGGACGCGTCCCAGCTGGTCGCGTGGGTGGAGAGCCACGACGAATACGTGACCACGAACACCCACTATTCGGAAGTGCGGGTCGCGAAGTACTGGTCCGTGATCGCCGCGAAGAAAGGCCTGGGCGGCCTGTACCTGGCCCGCCCGGACGAGGACCTTACGGTCGGGAAAGTGGGGTCCTACGGCTTTGAGAGCGAATATACGGCGGTCGGGAACCGGTTCCACAACCGTTTCTTCGACGCGGACTCCTATGAGTCGGCGGACGGCCTTTATTATGTGAATGAGAAGATTAAGAAGGACGACCAGGGCGCGCTGGTCCTGTGCGCGGGCGCCGTGGACCCGGAGACGTACGTGGAAGTGGCGGTCCCGCACCTGGAGAACGGGAATTACTACGACGCGCTGACCGGGAAGCAGGTGGTGGTCACAGACCACATTGCCCGCATCGCGTTTGAGGCGAACGGCATGGCGGTCCTCACCCGATCGAAGGACGTGCATCCGCAGCTTTCGGTTTCGGAGCGGGGCGGCTCCTTCGCGGGGGACCGCGAGATCACACTGTCGGCCCGGAATTATGAGGAAGCGTATTACTGGTTCAACGACCATAAGGACAGCCGGAAGGACCTGGACGGGACGGCTACGGTGAACCTGAAGGACGCCGCGGAAGACGGGAAGGCGGTCCTGCACGTCTGTCTGAGGACCGGGAAGAACGAATACGAGCGGTCCTTCACGTACCATGAAGTGTCGCTGATCGAAGGCCGGTTCAATGTGGTCGGCCTGCCGGAGAAATACCTGGACGGCTCCTATGCCGTCTATATCTGGAGCTGGAACCCGGGGGTCTGGAGTAAGAATTATGAGATCCGGGACGGCGTGATGCTGGTGGATACCGCGGGCATGACCGGGTTCCTGATCGGCGTCTTCGAACCCGGGTACGTCGTTCCGGACGTGAACGCCTGGGACGCGAACGTCATCAAACAGAGCCCGGACATCAAGGGCGAGACGCTGAAGGAAGGATTTATCGACCTTTCGGGGTTCTGAGCTGGCCGCCCGCGGCCGGTCCCGGCGCGCGGGATGGGCGATCACCGGGGTTCCCCGGGGGGAACGGTGCCGCGCCTGAGAGGCGCGGCGATCAGGCAGTCAAGGGGGTAACAAGGAGATGAAGAGGAATGTATGGCTTCCGGTGGCGGCGCTGCTTCTGGCGGTGCTCCTCATCGGCGGGTGCAGGAAGCCGGACGAAGGTCCGGACGACGTACCGATCAAACTCGAACCGGCCGGGGATGTGATCAGCCGTTATACGAAAGACACCGTGGACCATTCCGGGGAGCCCATGAAGAAGACGGAATACGTGCGGCTCCATTACAGGCGGAACGACGATTCCATGAACGACAGGAGCTGCTATGAGCCCTGGAACGTCTGGGCGTGGGACATGGAGAACGGCGGGAACGGCGCCGCGTATGAGTTTACGGGCTACGACGATTACGGCGTTTACGCGGATCTTTCCGTCAGCGTGATTTCCGAAGGCAAGGGCACGGGGAAGATCGGGTTTATCGTGCGTACGGATAACTGGTCGAAGGACCCGGACGGGGACCGCTCCATCGACGTCCTGGAAGAGACGCCCGGCGGGATCCAGAACGTCTACGTCCGCACCACG
>JAGDAW010000010.1 GCA_017959345.1 Lachnospiraceae bacterium
ACGGTGCACGCGTCGCAGTACTCCGGCACCTTCTTCCGGATCTATTCCTCCATGGCGCTGAAGGACAGCCTCGCGACCAATGAAAGCTACTATATGGTCGAGATCCGTTCCATCAAGCGGATCATGGACGATGATTCGGAAGACGTCCCGGTCCTCTGTTTCGTGGACGAAGTCCTGCGGGGCACGAATACCGTGGAGCGGATCGCGGCTTCCGCACAGATCCTGAAGCATTTCCGGCAGAAAGGCGTCCTGTGCTTCGCGGCGACGCACGACGTGGAGCTGACGTACATGCTGGAGCTCTATTACGACAATTATCACTTCGAGGAAAACTTCGAAAACGGGGAGATCTCCTTCAGCTACCGGATCCTGGACGGGCGCGCCACGACCCGGAACGCCATCAAACTGCTGTCCGTCATGGGCTATGACCCGGAAGTGACGGAAGAGGCGGAGCGGACCGCGGAGCATTTCATGAGGGAGGGGTCATGGCCCGTACTGTAAATGTGAACCTGTACACGGACGGCGCCTGCTCCGGGAACCCGGGGCCGGGCGGTTACGGGGCGATCCTCGAGTACACGGACCAGAAAGGCACGGTGCATGAGCGCACCTATTCGGAAGGCTTCGAACAGACCACGAACAACCGCATGGAGCTCCTCGCCGCGATCGTCGGCCTGGAGCACCTGGTCCGCCCGTGCCGCGTGCAGCTCTATTCCGACTCCAGGTACCTGTGCGACGCGTTCACCCGCGGCTGGATCGAACAGTGGCAGCGGGAGGATTTCCGGCGCGGGAAGCGGGGGGAAGTGAAGAACATCGACCTCTGGGAACGGCTCCTCCGCGCCGCGTCCCCCCACGAGGTCACCTGGAACTGGGTGAAGGGGCACGCCGGGCACCCCGGGAACGAACGCTGCGACCGGATGGCCGTACAGGCGTACCGGCCGTTCCTGAAGGCGGCGGAAGAAGACCCGGACACCGCGCCGGAAGGAATACCTCCCGCTTCACCGGGTCCGGAAGAAAATACCGTTTGACCCTTTCGGGGGTTTATGGTACACTGAAAGGCGGCAGGTCCGACGGCCGGCTTTTTAAGGAATATGCGTACCGCTATATCAGCCGGCAGGCCGTTTTACGGCGGCCGGACGAACGGAGGTTTCGGATGAAAGGAATCATTCTCGCGGGCGGAAGCGGGACACGTCTTTACCCGCTGACGAAAGTAACGTCGAAGCAGCTTCTCCCTATCTATGACAAACCGATGATCTATTACCCGCTTGCGGTGCTGATGGAAGCGGGGATCCGGGACATCCTGATCATTTCCACCCCGGACGATACGCCGCGGTTCCGGCACCTCCTGGGGGACGGCTCTGATTTCGGCGTGAACCTTTCCTATGCGGTGCAGCCGTCCCCGGACGGGCTCGCCCAGGCCTTCATCATCGGCGCGGACTTCATCGGGTCCGACCATGTGGCCATGGTGCTCGGGGACAACATTTTCCACGGCCACGGCCTCAGGAAGCGCCTCCGCAGCGCCGCGAAGCGGGAATCCGGCGCCACGGTGTTCGGATACTACGTGGACGACCCGGAACGCTTCGGCATCGTCGAGTTCGATAAGGACGGGAAGGCGGTCTCCATCGAGGAGAAGCCGGCGAAGCCGAAGAGCAATTACTGCGTGACCGGCCTGTATTTCTATGACAATAAAGTCGTGGACTACGCGAAGCACCTGAAGCCTTCCGCGCGTGGGGAACTCGAGATTACGGACCTGAACCGGATCTACCTGGAGAACGGGGAGCTCTCCGTGGAATTGCTGGGGCCCGGCTTCACCTGGCTGGACACCGGGACGCATGAGTCGCTCGTGGACGCCACGAACTTTGTCAGGACCATCGAGACCCACCAGCACCGGAAGATCGCGTGCATCGAGGAGATCGCCTATGCGAACGGCTGGATGAGCCGGGATAAGCTCGAGCAGATCTATGAAATGTATAAAAAGAACCAGTACGGCGCGTATCTGAAGGACATCCTGGACGGGAAGTACATCGAGATCCGCGCGCCGCGCCCGTAAACCATCCGGACTTGCTGCGTCCGGCACGATTCTCAGGAGTATTTGCAGATGAAATTTCTCGTAACAGGGGGCGCCGGGTTTATCGGCGGGAACTTCGTACATTATATGGTGAACCGCTATCCGGAGGATGAGATTGTAAACCTCGACCTCCTGACCTATGCCGGGAACCTGGAGACGCTGAAACCCGTGGAAGGGAAGAAGAACTACCGTTTCGTCCGGGGCGACATCGCGGACCGCGCGTTCATTTTCGACCTTTTTGAGAAGGAACGCTTCGACGTCGTGATCAATTTCGCGGCGGAATCCCACGTGGACCGCTCCATCACGAACCCGGACGTCTTCGTCCGGACCAATGTGCTCGGCACGACCACGCTGATGGACGCGTGCAACCGCTTCGGGATCCTCCGGTACCACCAGGTTTCGACGGATGAAGTCTACGGGGACCTCCCGCTGGACCGCCCGGACCTGTTCTTTACGGAGACGACGCCGCTCCACACCTCCAGCCCCTATTCCTCGTCGAAGGCCTCCGCGGACCTGTTCGTCATGGCCTATCACAGGACGTACGGCCTGCCGGTGACCATTTCGCGCTGCTCGAACAATTACGGCCC
>JAGDAW010000011.1 GCA_017959345.1 Lachnospiraceae bacterium
CTCGCTCTCCCCTGCCCCGAGGAGCCCGGTCTTCCCGAAATCCAGGAGCTGGATGGCGCTCTTCTCCGCCTGCCCGGGTTCCCAGGGCGCAGAGACATAGAGCTGCACGACGTCTTTCGATTTCCCGCTGAAGCCGCCGTTATTCGTGACTTTCACGGTCGCGGTGACGGTATGGGCGTTCCGGTCCCACTCGATCTTCTGCACTTCCTGGGTGAAGGAGGCGTAGGACAGGCCATAGCCGAAGGTGTAAAGCATTTCATCGTCGTAATGCCATTCGGTGCCCATGTAGGCGCCCTTGGAATTCGTGGCGTTGTGGATGCCCAGCACTTCGTCGTGGTAACGGGTCTCGTAATACCGGTAACCCATGTAGATGCCTTCGGCATACACAAGGTACTTGTTCTTATAAAGACCGGTCAGGTTGTCAAATGTGAAGTCCCCGGCGTTCTGCATGGCCGCGGAGCTCAGGGAATTCGCCGCGTAGGTGATCACGTTCCTGCCGGAAGGATCCGCCTTGCCGGTGAGCAGGTTCGCGACGCCGTAGAAGCCGTCCCCGCCGGGATATCCCACCCAGAGGATCGCGTCCACGCCGTAGTCCGCAAGCTCGCCGAGCTCCATGGCGTACCCGGAGTTCAGGACGACGATGGTCTTCTTGAAGCCCGCGTTCCGGATCAGGTCCAGGGTCTCGCGCTCTTCGTCATGAAGCGCCAGCTCCCGGATCTGGGGGCCTTCCTGCCACTCGCCCTGGAGGCCGTGGTTCAGGTCGCCCTCTTCGCCGCCGTAACGGCTCATCACGTAGATGGCGGCGTCGCTGTACTGGGCAAATGTGGATTCCGTGCCCTTGTAGGCCGCCGCGCCGATCTCGCCGATGCGCCCGGTCTTCGTCCGGGTCCCGCCGGCGGCGGCAATCGCGTTGTAAACGGTCTCATTGACCGGCACCGACTGCGCCTTCAGCGCGTTGTAAAGGTTCACGCCCGTGTTCGCGGGGCCGCCGGAACCGCCGTGGTAGACCGGATTCGCCGCGGCAAATCCGAACAGGGTCACGGAAGACGTGGCGCTGATGGGGAGCGCATTGTTCTCATTCATCAGGAGGACGCTGCCCTCTTCTTCGGTGTTGCGGACGTGGGTCCTCACCGCTTCCCGCATGCGCTCGATGCTCTCTTCCCGGGTCCCCATCTTGTAGGCGGACGGGAAATAATCCGTATCGTCCGTCACGGTCTGCACGGGAGGAAGCGTGCCCAGGAACAGGTTCACATCCCCGTCCCGGGTGAAGGCGAGCTGCTGGCCCAGGACCGTCAGGCTCATCAGGATCGCCAGTGCTGTCGTGAGCCCCCGCCATAAATTGCTCTTTTTCATGTGCTTGTCCCTTCTTTGAGGTGAACCGGGCCCGCGGGTGCCCGCAGGTCCGGTCTGGAGTCCGTTGCCGGCCGTCCTTTTTCCTTACATACCGAAGTCGGTGAAATCGAAGCTGGCCGTCTTGTTGTTGACCTGGATGGTCTGGGCCTTGAACTTGAAGGACGCCAGGAATTCTTCCGCGGTGGGGCCCTTCGCGTTCTCGTCGTAGATGGCGGCGCCGGTGGTCTGGTCGTAGCCGACCGGGGCCTTGACCTTATTGCTCATCTCGTCGGTCCAGTTGTCCGTGTCGTACCAGTAGGTCTGGTCATAGCTGCAGAGCACGCGGGTCGGGGCGGAAAGGGCCACGTCCGTCAGGTCGTCGTCGATCGCGTTCGGGGTGGACGTATAGGTGCCGTAGACCTTCGTGATGGAATTGGTCCGCTCATTGCCGGACGCGTCGCTCGTGTCCTCCGCCAGGATCAGCGCGGAGAAGGTGCTGGAAGACACCAGCAGGCAGTAGGTGCCGTCGTCGTTCAGGGTCAGTTCCTGCTGCGCAAATGTGGTCAGGTAGTAGTTGTAGGTCGGCCGCATGTTGTTGTAGGACAGTTTTGCGGGAGACAGGTAGATCCCCGTAACCTTGGAAGCCTTGGTGGCGCCGCCGCAGGAGACGAGCGCGCAGACAAGAAGCAGGGTGGCCGCGATGGCAGCGATGGTCTTTTTCATTCTTTTTTTCCTCCGTGTTTTATTTGTCCGGGGTCTTTGAAGCCCCTGTACTGACGGCATCCTAAACGCTCCCTGAAGAAAAGACAATAGCCTTCGCATGACCTTGCCCTGACAGCGCACAGCCTTACAGATTCTTGACACGGGGTGCCTTTTTCTGTTATATTGGCATTGCGGTACATGGGGTGTCCGGATCGGGCGTTTTACAGCAGTCGGGAGGGGATATGATCAAGATCGCAATTGTAGATGATGAACAGGACCAGTCTGTCCATATGCAGGAACTGGTGAACCGTTATGCCTCGGAACATGGGGTGGAATTCGACGTTTCCGTCTTCGACAACCCCCTGACGTTCCTGGATTCCTACAACCCGAGCTTCGACATCATTTTCATGGATGTGAAGATGCCGGAGATGAACGGGATCGACGCGGCCCGCGCGCTGCGCAGGAAGGACAGCCGCGTCCTCCTCTATTTTATTACCACCGCCAGGCAGTATGCCCTGAAGGGCTACGAAGTGGAAGCCCTGGATTACATCATCAAACCGCTGGAATATAAGGAATTCCAGCTGAAGATCGCGCGGGCCATCATGAAGCTCGACCGGGAGGACCATTTCTCCCTGCTGGTCAAGACGGAGAATGGCTTCGTCCGGCTCCGGCCCGCGGACATCACCTATATCGAGGTCAGCGGCCATTTCCTGATCTACCACACGGTCAACGGGGACTACCGGGTCTACGGCACGCTGAAATCCGTGGAGGAGAAGCTGGACGGCAAGGATTTCACCCGGTGCAACAACTACCTGCTGGTGAACCTGAAATACGTCACCGGCGTCAACGGCCTATCCGCGGACGTCTACGGGGAAAGCCTGCAGATCAGCCACCCCAGGAGGAAGGCGTTCTCGGAGGCGTTCCTCCGCTATAAAGGCAGGTGACGGGCAGATGGAACTGATTACCCGGATACTCGGCAATTATACAAGGGAGACGTTCAGCCTGGTGCTCACATTCCTGGAGAGCCAGCTCTGCATTTCCCTCTTCTGCTACCGGCTGGAGAAGCGCCGGCATTTCCCCCTGCGCGCCCTGATCGGCGTCCTCGAGGGCTCCGTCCTCTGCTTCCTGCTGGCGATCCTGTACACCGAGATCCCGACCCTGGGGGTCCGCGTACTCTGCTACCTCATCATCGGGCTCCTGAATTTCCTGTTCATCAGTTTCTGCTGGAAGAGCACCATCGAAGAGTGGCTCATGAACGTGTGCTGCGGCCAGGCGGCTTACCAGATCGGCAACAAACTCTACCCCCTGATCCAGAACCTCCGCGGGATCGACGACAAACAGACGCTTTCCCTGATCCGGCCGGGCGTACAGGACGTCCTGTGGTGGGAATGGCTGATCTTCTTCGGGCTCCGCATCGGCATTTACCTGTTGCTCGCGTTCATCTTCGCGCCGGAAGGGAGCATCCTGAGCAACCGGCGGACACGGAAAAACATCGTGATCCTGTCCGTCAGCACGGTGGCCTTCATCAATGTCCTCGTCTGCATTTCCCGGGTCTACGAGTCCGAAAGCATGCCGATGAACATCCTGATGAAAGCAGCCTGCATCTTCATCGGGTTCTTCGTCCTCTGGATCGGGTCCGGCATCTTCACGCAGAGCGAGCAGGAACGCCAGATCGACGTGATGCACCAGCTCATGCACCAGGAGAAGACCCAGTTTGAAAATGTGAAACTGAACATCAACGCGATCAACACGAAGATCCACGACCTGAAGCACATCCTGAACCGGGTGGAGGGGAAACTCTCGGAGACGGAGGTCCGCGACCTGAAGCGCGCCCTGGAGTTCTATGACTCGAACATCCAGACCGGGAACAACATCCTGGACGTGATCCTGTGCGAGAAGAACCTGGTCTGCCAGGAGCGGGGGATCACGCTCTCCTGCATGGCGGACGGAAGGGGCTTCTCCTTCCTCTCCCCTGCCCAGACCTATACCCTGTTCGGCAACATCATCGACAACGCGATCGAGGCGGCGTCCCGGCTCGATGACCCGGCCGAGAAACTGATCGACCTGGCCTGCGGGACCCGGGGCAGCGCCTGCGTCATAGAGGCCTCGAACTACTTCTCCGGCACGCTGAACATCCGGGACGGCCTTCCCGTGACCAGCAAGGAGGACGCCCACCTGCACGGCTACGGCACCCGGAGCATCCGGTATATCGTGGAACAGTACGGAGGGAACATGGATATCCGGGCGGAAGGAAATATTTTCTTCCTGTCGGTGACGTTCCCGGGCCGCGGGGAAGCCGCCGCGGCTTAACGCTTTAGAATTGACATACGGATAAAAACAGGGGCGGGGGTGCGCGCACGCACCCCCGTCCCTGTTTTTATCCGTCCCGCACCGTTTATTATTCTACGGTACAGGTATATGTCCCGCCCTGGAGGGCCGTCCGCGTCCCGTCCGGGAGCACCAGCGTGCCGCCGGCAAACCCGGTCACGGTCAGGCTGCTGCCTTCCTTCACGACGGTGACCGTCCCCCTGGGGGTCCAGACCGTGCAGGAATAATTCGTCAGACCCGTATACGGGCGGACTTCGTATTCCGCGAACCCGGCCTTCACCGGCTGCACCCCCGCCACATATTTGGAGAGGATGTAAAGCGGCGCCGCGGTCCAGCCGTGGTTGTACGTGCCGGTCACGTCATTGAACTGTTCCCAGAGCGTGTCCCAGGCATCTTCGAGCATCGGGGCGTACCGTGTCCGCATCCGCTGCAGCGCGAGGTCCGTCCGTCCCATCACGCACAGCGCTTCGAGGACGTATTTTTCCATGAAGGGGCTCGCTTCCAGCGTGCCTTCCAGCACGGCCGCGATCCGTTCGTAATCCGCTTCCTCCGCGAGGCCGGAAAGCACCAGCATCGCGTTCGCGCGGTCGTCCACGTACTGGCTGCCGGCGCTCCGGAACCCGTCCTCCTGCAGGAAGGCGGCGCGCCAGTTCTCCCGGATCTTCGTCATGCGTTCTTCAAGGAACGCCTTGCCTTCCGAAATGCCGAGTTCATCCGCGAGCCGGGCGGTGAGCCGCAGCGCGTAATAATAGAACCCGGTCTGGAGGAGCTCCGTGTCGATCCGGCTGCCCCAGTCGTTCCACGACCAGCTCCCGGAACGGAAGGCCGGAAGCCCGTTCCGCTTCATCTCGAAAAGCCCCAGGTAATTCACAAACGCCTGATAATAGGCGGTCATGGTCTCCGTATCGCCGGAATGGAGCCAGTAATGGTACGCGGCGGTCATGAACGCCAGCGACTGGTTCGGGATCTCCTGCGGCTTCTCGCTCGGCGCGCGGCTGGGGATGGCGCCGTCCTGGCGGATCCAGCCGATGCAGGCAAGGATCACGCGCTTCGTGAGCGCGAGCCCGCCCTCGTCATAGGCGTACAGGGCGGCGTCGATCTGGTTCGACGCATCGCCCATGTAGGGGCCGCGTTCCCGGTCCGGGCAGTCCATATAGGAATCCCGCATGCAGATGGCGATCGTATTCAGGCTCTCCTGCCAGAGCTGCACCAGGTCCGCATCCGCGGATTCGAAAGCCCCCGCCTGCGTTGCGTCGATGCCGGACGGCCGGTACTGCAGCTTCCGGAACGTCACGCCCGCTTCCGCTTCGATGATGAGCTTCGACCCGCTTCTCCAGGGCCAGTTCTCGTAATGCTGGGCGCCGGCGCCCGTCACATAGGTGTCCTTGAAGTTCGGGAGGTCCTGGCGGTCCGTATACGTATCGGTATAGACGGTCAGCTTCTTCCCCGCCGGGGCATCCAGCTCCAGGTACCAGGTGAACTGGATATTGCCCGGGAGTTCCAGGACCAGGGTCGTGTCCTGCTCCAGCGTCTTCCCGATGTATTCCGCGGCGTTCGCGAAATCCGTGCGCGCGCCGAACCGGATGGGCGCCGTGATGGCGCTGTACAGCGCACCGAACGGGATGTCCCCAGGGCGCGCGACCGGCGTCGCGTCTTCCCAGCCGCTGTCGTCATAACCGGCCGCCTGGAAATCCCCGATGTCGTCCGCCGCGTTGTAGAACACGTTCCGCTCCGCCAGCATGGAGGACTGGTCGTACCGCACATACGCGGTGCCGCCCGACACCCGGTTCTTATACGCGTCGTGCCGCTTCGCCTTCCAGGTCGAATCGGAACGCACCACGGTGTCCCCGGCTTTCATCTCAAACAGCAGCCCGGCCTGCGTCACCTCGTCCCCGTCTTCGTTTTCCAGTACCGGGACAATGGAGCCGTCCCCGCTGCGGCCGTTGAAGGCCACGAGCAGCGCGATCACATTTTCCCCTTTCTTCAGGTTCCGGACGGTCACGGTGTCATAATAGGTATCATACGGCGTGGGCCCGCGCTTGACGCTGCCGTCCAGCACCTGGAGTTCCCCGTTGACCCACAGCACATATTTGTCGACGGACGCGATCCAGGCCGTCGCCTCCGCAAGGTCGGCGTCCAGCGTAAAGGTCTTCCGGAACGCGGCGTAGCTGTCCTCCGGGCAGTTCTTTGTCCAGATCCAGTCCGCCGTCCAGTCCGTCTTCCGGTAACGCTCGATCGCTTCCGTGTATTTCAGGTCCGCCCGGTCCGGCTCTTCCCTGTCGGGCGCCTGCGCCCGGGTCTCCTCCGTACCGGATTCCGCCGGGTCCGTGCCCGGCCTGCAGCCGGCCAGCGCCGCCAATGTGACGGCCAGGGCCAGCATCCATGCCATGATGCGCTTCTTCATCCTGTTTCCTCCCGATTCGCTGCCCGGGCATCCTGTGCCCGGATTCTTTCTTAATAGTACCGCTCCGCCGGCAGCGGCTTTCGCCCCGGGCATCCTGTGCCCGGATTCTCTCTTATAGTACCGCTCCGCCGGCAGCGGCTTTTGCCCCGGGCATCTGCGCCCGGATTCCCTGCTTCTTCATGGCGGACATCCCGGACCGGCATCCCGGGGCTGCCGCCTTTGCGGATCCTGCCCGCAACACCGGTCCCCGGCCGCCATGGGCATCCATGCCGCCTGATAAACTGCCCCTATTGTATCCGCATCCGCCGCGCTTCGAAACCCCCTTCGCACAGACTGCGTCCTGCCGCGCATAACCTTGCGGTCTGCGGGGCGGACCGGGCGGGAACCGCGTTCCTGGAGGCGAAAAATTTACACAAACCGCCGCAAAAAAGAAAAATACCTGTTGACAATGGCGGTCTGCTGTTGTATAATGATCTGTTACGGGTGCTGACGCGAGGCGTGAAGCCATCCGTACCGGATTCTTTCGGCGTCCCGGCAGGGATGCGCGGAAACAGCAAGATTCGTTTTTAGAAAGGACCGATATGACACTAAAAGAACTGAAAATCGGAAAAACGGCGAGAGTGCTCCGCGTCGGCGGGGAAGGCGCGCTGCGGCAGCATTTCCTGGACATGGGCATCATCCCCGGCACGGAAGTGACGGTGGTGCAGTACGCGCCGATGGGCGACCCGATGGAACTGCGCCTGCACGGCTATGAACTGACCCTGCGGCTGGATGACGCCGCGCAGATCGACGTGGCGGAAGCGGCGCCGGCGGAAAGCGCCCCGGCACCGGCGGGGGACGTACCGGATCCCCGGAAGGCCCGCCACGGACGGAAGAAGAAAGTGCCGCACCCCGGCCTCGGCGAAGAAGGCAAGTTCCATCCGAAGGGGAGCGGGGACCCGCTGCCGGAAGACACATTGCTGACCTTCGCCCTGGTGGGGAACCAGAACAGCGGGAAAACGACGCTTTTCAACCAGCTGACCGGCGCGCACCAGCATGTGGGGAACTTCCCCGGCGTCACGGTGGACCGCAAGGACGGCGCCATCCGCGGCTATCCGCGGACCCTGGTCACGGACCTCCCGGGCATTTACTCCATGTCCCCCTACTCCAGCGAGGAACTGGTCTCCCGGGACTTCGTGCTGAAGGAAAAGCCCTGCGCCATCATCAACATCGTAGACGCCACCAACATCGAGCGGAACCTGTACCTGACCATGCAGCTGCTGGAGATGGACATCCCGCTGGTCGTCGCGCTGAACATGATGGACGAAGTGGACGGAAACGGCGGGTCCGTGGACGTCAACGCCATGGAGCACCTGCTCGGGGTGCCGGTGGTGCCCATCTCCGCCGCTTCGAACCAGGGCGTGGACGAACTGGTGCGCCACGCGGTCCACATCGC
>JAGDAW010000093.1 GCA_017959345.1 Lachnospiraceae bacterium
TGTTCTACACCATGCGTCTGAACGACGGCAAGTACCAGTTCAATGACGACGCTACGGCTACCATGACCCAGATGAGCCGCGCCGACTTCGAAGGCACCTTCCCGAAGGCCCCCACGGAAGCCGACCTGACCATCAGCCAGGCCACGAAGACGGCTCTGGAGTACTGGGACAAGTTCACCGCTGACAAGCCGGATGAGTACGGCGATGGCAAGTACATCGAAGGCGTCATGTGGGAAGATGACGAGTATCAGTCCGACTATCCGTGGATCGCGGAAGTGGACGCTGCTGCGGACCGGATCGCGAACTGGACGCAGACCGGCGAATACGGCATCACCGTCGCCGAGATGGCCGGCATCGACCCGTTCGGTGAGGAAGTCATCGAATCCGGCAGGTTCGAAGGCAAGACCGGCATCGAAGCCTGGGATGAGTTCATGAACACGCTGACCTACAAGGATGTCATGGATGTGGTCGGCCAGTACCAGAAGCGCGCGTTCCCCGCTGTCAGCATGAATGCCCTTTCCGGACAGGACAGCGCATGGAACTATGCGAGCACCTTCAACTTCACCTGTAACTGCACCCTTGCTGCTACCTGGAACGTGGAACTCTCCAGGAAGAAGGGTATCCTGATCGCCAACATGGCGCTGCTGCGCGGCAGCAACACCTGGTGGGGCAACTCCGCGAACACGCACCGGAGCCCGTTCGGCGGCCGTGCGTTCGAGTACACCTCCGAGGATTCCTTCCTTGGCGGCTCCATCTCCAGCAATGAGACCCTGGGCGCTGTCTCCAGAGGCCTGATGACCTCCATGAAGCACTGCGCGCTGAATGACCAGGAGACCTTCCGTAACGGTCTGAACCTCCTGACCTGGGTATCCGAGCAGGCTGCCCGTGAGCTGTATTTCAAGTCCTTCCAGATGTGTGCACAGGAAGGCCAGTCCACCGGCCTGATGGGCGCTTTCGCGAGAGCCGGACGCGTCTCCATCAACGTTAACTACAACTTCTGCACCGAGCTCGTCCGGAACGAGTGGGGCAGCCAGACCATCTGCATCACCACCGACAACTACGGCGGCATGAGGAACTGTTCCCCGCTTGACCTGCTGGTCCGTGCCGGTACCGACAACATCGACTCCAACACCATGAGCGGCACCTGGGATGAGACCCTCCGTGACGGCCTTGGCGCTGTCGTGATCGGCGGCGAAGAGAAGACCGAGAGCACCATCCAGTGGTACACCACCCGTAAGATGGCTATGGTATTCCTGTTCACGCATGCGAATACGGCCATGAACAAGAACGGTGTGGACACCTCCGGCTGGGAAGGCGCTGAATTCGAAGGCGTCCAGGCAGCGAACGTCCGCGGCGATGTGGCCCTTGCAGGCGACTTCGACAGCGTCCGTTATGAGATCTCCAACGGTGCTCTGCCCGCTGGCGTGACCCTGAACGGCGAGACCGGTGCCATCTCCGGCACCCCGACCAGCAAGGCCGGTACGTACAGCTTCACCGTCAGGGCGGTTGTGGAGAACTGGATCACCGCGACGCAGAGATTCACGATCAATCTGGATTCCGCGTTCGAAATCGATGAGACGAACGGCAAGGTCGGCGAAGACTTCTATGCGGTCATCAGCTCCGATAGCGTGAACGATGAGCATTACAACCAGGGCGTTGTCTATAGCGTGAAGAGCGGCAGCCTTCCGAAGGGCATCACCCTCAACGAAGACGGCGAACTGGAAGGCGTTCCGGAAGAAGCCGGCGTGTTTACGGTCCTGTTCAATGTGCAGGCTTCGAACCGCGGTTCCGGCAGCCGTGCGACGACCACTGTGACCAACTTCGAATACGAAGTGACGCTGACCATCGAAGGCGACGAAGTGGCTGAGGCACGCGTGATCAGAGCGCTTGAAAGAAACGCCAGACTGTTCAACGCCAAAGCGCTGATGCTCCGGTAACTGCAGTCCGGTCCGGACGGCAGGTGCGTGAAGCAATGCAAATGTCAACCGGCGGTCCCGTAAGGGATTTCTAACCGCCTGAATGCGAACGGGCAGAAACAAAAAAGCTTTGTTTTCTGCCCGTTCGTCTCTTTACAAAGAACAGATAACCGGACAGGAGGAAGAATCGTTAATGAAAAACCGTTTACTGAAGTTTCTGGTCTTTCTGGTGCTGGTATCGGCCGTGATCGGGAGCGCGTCCTGTCAGGATACGTCAAAACCGGCTGATGACAGTACCTTCAAAGTTTATTTCAACAACAATTACGCGGGGGCGCCTGCCGGCACGGCCGTTTCCGTGGAGAGCGGGGAGAAAGTCGCGAAGCCCGCGGACCCGTCCAGGGCGGATTACCGGTTTGCCGGGTGGTTCACCGACGTTTACGGCGTGAACCCGTTCAATTTCGACGAGCCGGTCAAAGAAAATATGCGGCTTTTCGCGGGCTGGTCGAAGACCTCCGCGGTCGTGACCTTCAATCTGAATTACCCCGGCGCCGCCGAGACTTCGGCCACGGTAGACGTGGGGAAGACGGCCCAGGCCCCGGCGGATCCCGCCCGTGACGGCTACCAGTTCGCGGGATGGTTCCTGAACGCGGCCGGTACCTCGCCTTTTGATTTTGCCGGCGCGATCGAGGAAGATACGACGGTCTATGCGAAATGGACCCAGCTTGTGGCGACCGTCACATTTGTCGCCGGAGAGGATGCGGAGGAAGAGGTCAGCGTGATCATCGGTTCCGCCGCAGCGCGTCCGGAGAAGGATCCCGAGCGGGAAGATTACGAATTCCAGGGATGGTTTGTATCCCCCGTCGGAAACGATGCTTATGATTTCAGCGCCCCGGTTACGCAGGATGTGAGGATTTATGCGCACTGGAAAGCGACCGCGGCTTTTATTACCTATAACCCGAATTACGAAGGCGGGGAGGTCCTGAGCGGGAAGACCGCGCTGGGCGGCGCGATCTCCGAGCTCCCGGTCCCGGAACGCTACGGCTATGATTTCACGGCCTGGTACCTGGATGCCGCGTGCACCGCGGAATTTGCCGCCGATACCGCCGTGGAGAGCGACCTGACCCTTTACGCGGCGTGGACGCCTCATGAATACACCGTCACCTTCAACCCGAACGGCGGTTCCGGTGAAAGCAGCGAAACCCCCGTCAAATACGGAGAGACCGTGGCACAGCCCTCGGATCCGTCCCGTTCCGGCATGGATTTCGTCGGCTGGTACACCACAGAGACCGTGGTCCAGGAGAACCTGTTCAGCTTTGACACCCCCATCAGCGGCGACCTGACGCTGTACGCGGGCTGGGAAGCGCCCTTTACCGGCGACCGTATTTTCACCTACATGCTGAATTACGGCGACGATGAAGTGTTTACGACCCAGACCTATTCCAGCACGAGGAAAGTCAACGAACCCAAAAAGCCGACCCGCGAAGGCTATTATTTCGCCGGCTGGTACCGCGACGCGGCCGGGAAGACCCCGTTCGATTTCCGGACGGAGCGTTCCGTACGGCCGACTACACTGTATGCGAAGTGGCTGAAGGGCTATACCTTCGAAGCCGAGTGGGCTTACCTGACCGGGAAGAAAGGCCAGGGTTCCTCCGACAACTGCGAAGGCACGGACCTCATCCAGTACATCAAGGACGTTCCCGAGAACGGCGCCGAGATGGGCATGTCGAACGGCGCGTACGTCGGCAAGCTGTATTACAACGGCGCGTTCCTGGATTTCGAAGTCACCAGCGACCGGGAAGTGACCGACGCGGTGCTTGTCATGCGCCTGACCCCGGACCTTTTCGATATGTTCTTTACCGATGAAACCTGGCAGTGCCTCGTGAACGGCGAACGCATTGAATACGGGAAGCTCGACCTGACCGGGGCCATCGCCCAGGTAGACGTCCTCCCGGACGGCACCGGTGTGAACGGTGACATGTATAAGCGGCCTTTCGAGAATTACGTCCTGAGCACGGAAGTCCACCTCCTGGAGGGAGAGAACACCATCCGGTTCCTGACCAACAACAAGGAAGACCACGGCGGCACGTTTAACGCGCATACGCCGCTGATGGACTGCATGTACCTGTATTCGAACTCGGAGCTTTCCTGGACGCACGTCTATCCGGAAAACACGAAA
>JAGDAW010000094.1 GCA_017959345.1 Lachnospiraceae bacterium
ATTCCGTTTTTTTCATATCTGAACATGTCATGAGTATACCTGTTCGGAAATAAAATTGCAAGAAAAAATGCAAAAAAATTTTGCGCCTGCGGGATCCGATCCCGCAGGCGCAAAACCGCCGCCCTTTCCCGGGTGGTTTTACGGGTCTCCGCTTCCGCGAGAGCCCCCGGAGCGGGCCCGTTTTACCGGAAAATGCCCATCTCCGTGAGGTACGCGTTCACGTCGCCCATACATTTTTCGTAATCCGACGGCTGCAGGCTGTGGGGCCCGCCCTCCACCAGGACGAAATTCATCCGGTCGCCGAACTGCTCCTTCAGGCTGTGCCCGAGGTCTACGGGTACGGATTCGTCTTCCGAACCCCAGAGGACCAGGAACGGCTTCTCATACTTGTCCAGGAGCGTCTTCGGATCCGTCCCGTCCTGCAGGGCCCGGGTAAAGGCGGGGGCCTGGAGGATCAGGGCGCTCACGGATTCATAATACTCGCCGACCACGACGGTGGTCACAAGCCCGCCCATGCTCTGTCCGAACAGGGCGATCTTCGTGCTGTCCACATAGGGAAGCTGGCGGATGTCGTTGAATACGGCCTTCAGGTCGGCCACTTCCGTCTCGACGGTCATGTCCTCGAACCGCCCTTCGCTCCTGGTGTTCGGCGAACCGCCGCAGAAGTCGAACGTATAGCAGAGGATCCCGTTCGCCACCATGTCCTTCACAATGGAGTTGAACTGGTCGGCGCCCGTCGTCTGGTAGCCGTGGCTCATGATCAGGATGGGGTACTTCTTCGAGCTGTCAAACCCCGCGGGACGGAAAATCCGCCCATAAATGCTGAGTTCCCCGCTCTGGACCCGGTGGACCATCGAGCTGAAGTCCTTATACTCTTCCTCATAGCCTTCGCTCATGGAGGCGGGGTATTTCCGCTTGTTCCCGGGGGCGGACGTCTCTTTCGTCCCGCCGCAGCCCGCCAGGGCCGCCGCCAGCACCAGGACCGCCAGGAACAGCGCCGGGGATCGTCTGGTCACAGAAGTCATGCCGCACCTCTTCCCGGTCAGTAACCGCGGGCCACGGCGATCTTCGCCGCCAGCTCATCCATGATCACGACGTCCACAACGTCGTTCTTCAGGCCGAGGTACGCGTCCGCGTCCGTATTGAAGGCTACGACAGAGGCATTGCTGCCCTTCAGGTCGCCCTTCTCCATGGCTTCCTTCACGACCTTCTCGCCGGTCCTGCCGGCCAGGACGCCGATCCGGAGGCCTTTCAGTTCCTTCATGGACGTGAAGCCCTGCGCCTTATCGCTGATGATCTGCTGATAGCCGCTCATGTACACGTCCGAAACCTGGAAATCCTTCTTGACATCGTCCGTCAGCGCGACGCCCATGGCCAGGATGGCGCCGGCCTTGGCCTTCGCCGCCGCATAGGACTCGGTATACCACAGGTCATCCATCTGGAGCCTGCGGTTCAGATTCTCCGCGACCTTCTCGATCATCCAGACGTCCACGCCGTCCGCGTACGCGCCGCCCGCGCCGGAGAAGTTAAAGGGTTCCAGCACGGTGGTATACGCGAAAATATAGTCTCCCGTATTGTCGCTCAGGTCGATCTGCCCGATGGGGTTCGCGGACCTTCTCCCGGCGTAATCCGTATACGTCTCCGCCAGTTTCGCCACGTCCGTATCCTTGATGACCTGGTTGATCGCGGCGATCAGCGCCGCCGCTTCGGCGGAATTCCCGGAGACGCAGTACACATACTCGGTCTTCGGGCAATCCTTCAGCGGGTTCGCCACATATTCGCCGGTCAGTTCGACCGGGGCCTGGCCGCCGCATCCGGCTGCCGCGAGGAGCAGGATGGCCAAAAGGAGCGATACGGCTTTCATAATCTTTCCGGACATCTCTGCACTCCTCCGTTATTTCTTAAAGAACACCCGCATCGAGTTGTAAAGGGCGGTGATCCAGGTCGCGTAGTTGTGCGCCGTGCCGTTGACCAGCATGTACGCGCAGTTGTCGCCGGCCTTGATGTCGGAACCGTCCTGGAGGCCCAGGCCGTCGCGGAACGTCAGGAACGTGTTGATGCCCTCTTCGCCGCCTTCACCGGAACCCGCGGTGACGTACCAGAAATTAATCTTGTACTGGGAATATTCCGACTTCACCTTGTTGATCAGGCTCTCGGAGCTGATGCTGATGGGGCCGCCGCTGTAGGAACCGATATAGGAAATGTAGTCCAGGCAGTAGTTGATGATGGAGCCGTAGCTCGTCATGGAGCCCAGGGAAAGGCCCGCATAGCCCTGGTGGTCTCTCGCCGCGATCAGGTCTTCGGGGCTGCCGGAGGCCGCATAGGTATTGTAATGCTCGGCGATGTAGGGCATCAGGTCGTTCTTCAGCTCATAGCCGTAGAACTGGGTGAGCTCGATGCTGTTGTTGATGACTTCGTACTCGGGATGGTCCGGGAGCATGGCCGCCTTATCCGCATGGTAATCCGGGGACGTGCTGTCGCTGGGATACAGGCACGGGGTCACGATGATGGTCTTCTCCGCTTCGCCGCTCTTCATCAGCTTGTCGAGCATGTTCAGGGTTCCGAAGCCCTTCGTGTAAACGCCGTCGTTATGGGCATAGGTGCCCATCTTGAACCAGTAGCCCTCGTTCAGGCCGCTGCCGTGGAGCAGGTAAAGCACATTGTACTTCGTCGTCGTGTCGTCCTTATCATACCCGTAGGGCAGGTACACGAACGCGCGCTTCCGGACGTTGAGTTCGGGGGGATTCTGTGCCTTGTAGGTCTCTTCGATGAAATACGCCCTGGTGTCGTACCAGATCTCTTCGACGGTGCCCTTCTGGTCGCACTCTTCCGTCAGGATGGCCGTGCCGCCAACGGGATCCTGCACGAAGATGGAAGTTTCATCGCAAAGGGTGCACTTCCCGTCCACGAAATTGTGGGGGGTCTTCGCGTCCTTATTGGAAAGGACATAGGTGTTCTGGTCGTGGGTCCGCTTCGGGGCCTTCGTCTCACTGCCGCCGCAGGACGAGAACGCCGCAGCGAGAAGCGCAACGGCAAGGAACAGCGCCATACCGGCTTTTCCAAATCTCTTCATTTTCAATCCTCCTTTGATTAAACGGTATTCTTACCATTTTAGTCGATTATAGCGTGCGCGCGCGTTTTTCGGAATTGCAGATGCCGAAAACAATATTGCATTTTTCTGATGAGCGCGGGAATCCCCAGCGTCAAAAAACCTCCCCCGCTCCTTTGAAGAGCGGGGGAGGCCAGAGGGAA
>JAGDAW010000095.1 GCA_017959345.1 Lachnospiraceae bacterium
ATCAGCCGGACCAGCACCGAAGCGACGGCTAAAATGCCGCCGTGGACCAGGTAATTGTTCTGATTTCTGCCTGCTGGGCTCATAATGCCTCCCCGTCTTCCGTGTAGCGGGTAATCCCGACCTGTTCAAGGATCGCTTCCTGTTTCTGTTCCATGAGGCGCGCGTCCGCTTCCTCCATATGGTCATACCCCATCAGGTGGAGCATGCTGTGCGCGGTCAGGAACGCGAGTTCCCGTGCGCGTGAGTGCCCGTACGCTTCCGCCTGCGCGAAAACGCGGTCCACCGAAATCATAATGTCCCCGAGGAGGTATTCCCCCGTCTCCGGGTCAAAACAGTCGTCCTGCGCTTCCAGCCCGTCGAAATCCGCCGGCGTCTCATAAAAAGCGGTCGGGAACGAAAGCACGTCGGTCGCCGCGTCGATCCCGCGGGCCGCGGCGTTCACCTCCCGGATGGACGCGTCGTCCGTCAGCACCACTTCCACGGCGGCCTCATACGGGCATTCCTCGTAATCCAGCGCCGCTTCGACGACCTTCCGGATCAGCGCGCCGGCGTCAAAATCGAAGGTCCTGCCGGATTCATTCTCTGTATGAACGGTCATGACGTCCTCCAAACGGTTTCCTGTTCTCTTCCTTCGGCGCGTGGACCGCCTCGTAGGACTCGTACGCCGCCACGATCTTCTGGACGAGCGGGTGCCGGACCACGTCCCTGCCGGTCAGTTCCACGAACGCGATCTCATCGATCTTCTTCAGGATCTTCATGGCGAGGTCGAGCCCCGACTGCTGGTCCCTGGGCAGGTCCTTCTGGGTCCTGTCGCCGGTCACGATGCAGCGGGAGTTGAACCCGATCCGGGTCAGGAACATTTTCATCTGGGAGGGCGTGGTGTTCTGCGCCTCGTCCAGAATGATGTATGCATTGTCCAATGTGCGGCCGCGCATATACGCGAGCGGCGCGACCTCGATGGCGCCCTTCTCCAGGTTGTGCTGGAACGCTTCCGAACCCATGATCTGGTACAGCGCGTCATAGAGGGGCCGCAGGTACGGGTCGATCTTGCTCTGGAGGTCGCCGGGCAGGAACCCGAGCTTCTCCCCCGCTTCAATGGCGGGCCGCGTCAGGATGATCCGGTCGACTTCCTGGTTCCGGAACGCCCGCACCGCCATGGCGATGGCGAGGTACGTCTTCCCGGTCCCGGCGGGGCCGATCCCGAATGTGATCATGGACTGACGGAGCGCGTCCACGTATTTCTTCTGCCCGTGGGTCTTCGGCTGCACCGGTTTCCCGTTCACGGTATGGCAGATGATGTCGTCCGAGAGCGCGGAAATGGACGCGTCATCGTGGTCTTTCGCGAGCTCGACCGCGTATTCCACATTCTGGCGCGTAATCGTATTCCCCCGCATGGACAGCGCCGCGAGTTCCTCCAGCACGTGCGCCGCCATCTCCGTGTCCTGCGCGTCCCCGCGGACCGCGATCCCGGAATCCCGGACCAGGAGTTCCACATGGAAGGCTTTCTCGATGAGGATCGCGAACGCGTCGTGTTCCCCGAAAATGTTCTTAATATGTTCGACAGGCAGGTCCTGTATCCGCTTTTCGTCAGCCAAATGCGCATTCCTCCGGAAAAAATGCTCAAACTTTAACGCATTATAGCACACCTCCGGCCAAAATACCATATCTGTCGGGAGATGTTTCTCCGCGCGGGCATAAAGAAAAAAGGCGCAGCCCCCTTTCGGGCCGCACCTTCTCCTGTATGATCCGCGGATGTGTGCGGCACGGGGCCGCAATGGGATCAATACTTGCGCTTTCTCGCAGCTTCGGATTTCTTCTTCCGCTTAACAGAGGGCTTCTCGTAGCACTCGCGCTTACGGATCTCCTGCTGGATACCGGCCTTGGCACAGTTCCGCTTGAAACGCCTTAAAGCGCTGTCCAAAGTTTCGTTCTCTTTTACGATAACGGCTGACATCTGTCTGTTCACCTCCTCACGGTGCGAAGAATAAAAAACACACGGATGGTATTATACCACCTTTTTCCCATTCGTCAAGCTGAAAATGAGAATATTTTCTTTTTTTCCGACGGTGACCGAATCCCCGCTCTTCACGGAGCCTTCCAGCAGCTTCCCGGCGAGTTCGTCCTCGACCAGGTTCTGGATCGCGCGGTGCAGCGGGCGGGCGCCGAACTTCGGGTCATAGCCCTTCTCCACCAGCAGTTCCTTCGCGGAAGGCGTGAATTTCAGCGTGAGGTTCATCTCCTTCTTTGCCCGTGCGCAGATCCGGTTCAGCATGATGCCGACGATGTCCTGCATATTTTCCCTGGAAAGCGCGTGGAAGACGATCATCTCGTCGATCCGGTTCAGGAATTCCGGCTTGAACATATGCTTCACGGCGTCCATCACCTTCGTCTTCATGGCGGCGTATTCCGTGTCCGGGGTCGTCTTCGCGCCGAACCCGAGGGTCTTCGGCGCCACGATATTCTCCGCGCCGCAGTTCGACGTCATGATGATGACCGTGTTCTTGAAATTCACGCGCCGGCCCTGGGAATCCGTGATCTGCCCGTCATCCAGCACCTGGAGGAGGATATTGAACACGTCCGGGTGGGCCTTCTCGATTTCATCGAACAGGAGGACGGAATACGGGTTCCGGCGCACTTTCTCCGAGAGCTGCCCGCCCTCGTCGAAGCCGACGTACCCGGGCGGCGACCCGATCAGCTTGCTGACCGAATGCTTCTCCATGTATTCCGACATGTCGACGCGGATCATCGCGTTCTCCGTGCCGAACATGGTCTCGGCGAGCGCTTTCGAAAGCTCCGTCTTCCCGACGCCGGTCGGCCCCAGGAACAGGAACGACCCGATGGGGCGGCCGGGGTCCTTCAGGCCCACGCGGCCGCGGCGGATCGCCTTCGACACCGCCTTCACGGCCTCTTCCTGCCCGACCACGCGCTTATGCAGGGCCTCTTCCAGATGGAGCAGTTTCTCCGCCTCCGTCTCCCGGATGGACTGCACGGGGATCTTCGTCCAGTTGCTGACGATGCCGGCGATCTCTTCCGCCGTCACTTTCGGACGGCTCTCCTCCGCCTGCTTCTCCCGTTTCTTCCGGATCCGTTCGATCTTCGCGCGCTTCTTCTCCTGCTCTTTCTTAATCTCTCCGGCCCGCTCGTATTCCTGCCGGAACACGCAGGATTCCTTCTCCTGCTCCAGCGCGTGGATCTCTTCTTCGAGCTTCCGGATCTCCTTCGGCTCCGCAAGGGTGCTGATGCGCACCCGGGAAGACGCTTCGTCCATCAGGTCGATGGCCTTGTCCGGAAGGAAGCGGTCGGAAATGTAGCGCGCGGAAAGGTGGACGGCCGCTTCCAGGGCGTCGTCCGTAATCTCCACGCGGTGGTGGTCTTCATAGGTCTTCCGGAGCCCCTTCAGGATCTGGACGGACTCCTCTTCCGAAGGTTCTTCCACCATCACCGGCTGGAACCGGCGCTCGAGCGCCGCGTCCTTCTCAATGTGCTTCCGGTATTCGGTGACCGTCGTCGCCCCGATCAGCTGGATCTCCCCGCGCGCAAGCGACGGCTTGATGATGTTCGCGGCGTCCAGCGCGCCTTCCGCGCCGCCCGCGCCGATGATCGTATGGATCTCATCGATGAAGAGGATCACGTCCGAATCCTCCGAGACTTCGCGGATCACATTTTTGATGCGCTCTTCGAATTCGCCGCGGTACTTGGACCCGGCGACCATCCCGGACAGGTCCAGCGAAACCAGGCGCTTCCCCTTCATGATGTCCGGGACCGCATTTTCCGTAATCCGGAGCGCGAGTCCCTCGATGACGGCGGTCTTCCCGACGCCGGGTTCGCCGATCAGGCAGGGGTTGTTCTTGGTCCTTCTGGAAAGGATCTGGATCACACGGGAAATCTCCGCTTCGCGCCCGATCACCGGGTCGAGCTTCCCGTCGTACGCGAGTTTCGTCAGGTCCCGGCTGTACTGGTCCAGCGTCGGCGTCTTCCGGGGTTCCTTCCGGTCCTCCGCCTGGCGGTAGTCGCTGCCGGAATTCGGGACGCGCCCGGTCTGGATCATGGTCTGCACGTCCGCGTGCAGGTGGTCCAGCGAGACGCCCATGGAGGACAGGATCCGGCAGCCCGAGCAGTTCTGGAAGCTCAGGATGCCCAGTAAAATGTGTTCGGTGCCCACCAGGTCGCTCCTATAGAGCTGCGACTTATCCACCGCTTCCCGCATGACGCGGTTGGCCATGGGGGTAAAATCCACGCCGGAGAATTCCACGACCGAATAATTCGATACGAGGTACTTCCGGATCACGTCTTCGATGTCCTTCGCCCCGATGCCGCTCTCCTTCAGGACTTCGCAGGCGACGCCTTCACCGACGCGCACCAGGCCGAGCAGCAGGTGCTCCGTGCCGACGGCGGCCGCGCCGAAATCATGCGCCGCGCTCTTCGCTTCCCCGATCGCCCTGACGGCTGTTTCTGTCAAACGATTTGCCATATACACTCTTTCTCCCCAAATGGACGGGTCCGGTTCAGAACCGGACCGGGGTGAAATTCTTTAAGAATCCGCGGACGTACTCCGCGCGTTTCGCGGGAATCTCGCTGTTCGTCAGCGGCTCCCGGAAATAGACCTGCAGGTTCCCCGGGAAGATCCCGAGCATCAGTTCATAGACGGACGCGCCGGACCCGGCCTTCAGGTACTGCTCCGATACGCCGAGCAGGATGTCGGACAGGAACCGGCACGCTTCCGCCGTTTCCAGGCGGACGGCGTATTTCAGGGTGCCGTAGCTCCGGAACACGCGGTCCCGCAGCAGCTCCGGGTCCGCGGAATGCCGTAAGTCCTGCTCTTCTTTCATCAGGCGGTCCCCGACGTTCGTCAGGATCGCCACAATATCTTCTTCCTTCAGGCCCAGCGTGCGCTGGTTATACAGCACGTACACGCCGCCGACCTTGCGGGCGCCCACGGTCCAGGCTTCCTTGATGACCACGCCGTATTTCCCGATCTCCTGCACCAGCGCGCCGAAGTCCTCCCGTTCCGAAAGGAGCGGCAGGTGCATCACGTAATACGCGCGCATCCCGGTCCCGAGGTCGCGGATCCGCGCGGTCTTATATCCGTATTTCGGGCTGAAGGCGTACGGGATCCCGGCGCAGACGGCGTCGTCCAGCCGGTTGATCCGCTCCAGGAGGCCGTTCAGCTGTTCGCCGCGTTCCGAAAGCAGGATCCGGAGATGGTCCCGCGCGTTCACCGTCAGGCTGCAGGCCTCGTCCCGGCTCACGTACAGCGTCGTGTGCGCGGACTCCGCGAACGCGGCGTCATTGATCAGGTGGCGTTCCCGGACGGCGCTTCTCTCATATCCGGAAAGCGCCTTCAGCGGGATCCGCTCAATCGGTTCTCCGAGGCTCGCGGACAGCGCCGGGAGCAGCGAATCCATACGGTATTCCAGGTCCTGCCGCTGCTCGTCGCTCATGGCGGAGGGGAACAGGATGCCGTCGAAATTCCGGAGCAGGCGGATCCGGCTGGCCAGGAAAATGTCCCCGCGCTCACCGGCGCGTTCATACCAGCGCTTATCCATGCTGCGCCTCTTCATCTCCGGCTTCCAGGGCCTTCATCTCGTCCCGGATCGCGGCGGCTTTTTCATAATCTTCGAAAAGAAGCGCCTCGTCAAGACGCTTCTTCAGCTGCCGGACCTGCTCTTCCGGCGTCAGTCCCTCCCGGTCTTCCGCGGATGCGCCGCCGGCGGTTTCGCCGTACTCCGCGTCCCCGAACGCCGGGTCTGCCGATGACGCGGGCTTCGGGCGCTTCCCGGTATGCTGTTCCGCGCCCTGCATGCCCTTGACGGTCGTCTGGATCATCCGGTCAAACGCTTCATAGCAGTCCGCGCAGCCGAACAGGCCGTCCTTGATGAACGCCTCATAGGTCTTCCCGCACGTGGGGCAGGCAATGCGCTTCCCCTGCGTATGGGCTTCCTGGGAACGCGCCTGCATCAGCGCGCCGGAGAAGGACTCCGTCAGGAAATTCAGGATGGCCTTCGAAAGGTCCGCCTGGACGGGGTTGAAACCGGGGAGCCTGGCTGCGCACTGCTCGCACAGGTTCATGGTTTCGGACACCCCGTTCACGACCTTGGTGACCTTAATATGCGCTTCTCTTTCATGACATTTGTCACAAATCATCTTCTACCTCTGTCAGAATCGCTGGTCTGGATTCAGCGGTTCGAACGCATCCTCACCGATCACAGCGTCATTCTGCGTCTTTTTGAGCTTCGGCCGGCCGGACTGGTCCGTAACCAGGATGGTCTCGGGCACAACCGGGATCTCCTGGGTCGCCTGGCGCCTCAGGGTCTCCTCATCCGGGAGCCGCTGGGTTCTCTGCCTGCGGTACCCGGGCGCCACGGTGCTGTCCTGCATGGGACGCACATCCACACGGAACTGGTCCGACTGGGCTGCCGGCCGGTTCCCTTCCGGACGGACCTTGCCGGACACCGAATAGCTGGTGCCGACTTCCTCCGGGAAGCCGAAACTGATATTAAAAGGATCCTCGTCCGCTTCCTGCACGGTCCGGACGTAGGGGTCTTCCACTTCCGTGTCCCGGCCGGGGCGGGCGTATTTCCCGGTTGACTGGGAATATCCCGAACGGCCGTCCGGCCCGTCATCGTCGTCCGGCAGGTCGAGCCCCTCTTCCTCCTCTTCCTGCTCCCGGTTGAAATAAGCCACCAGGATCAGGGAAATGATCAGCAGGAGCACCACCGCGCCGATGGCGGTGAACCAGACCGCGTAACGGTTGATGAACTTCAGCGCGCGTTCCAGCGTGCTCTGGGTGGGTTCGGGCACGGTCTCCGGCGCCGCCGTCGTGGGCGGTTCCGTGGGCCGGGCGGTCGGTTTCGTCGCTTCCGTCGGCGGATCCGTGGGCGGCTCCGTCTCCGTCGGTGCGTCGCTCTCGGAGATCTGCGCACGCTCATAATCCTGCCAGCGGAGGAGCTGCACGCCGCCGGTCTCCGTCTGGTCATAGACGTAGAAGCCCTTCCGCATGCTGTTCTGCCCGATCAGGTACAGCAGCGTCACCGTTTTGCCGTTGACGTCCAGGACCCGGTAACAGGGCACGAACAGTGTGGAGCCGCCGACCAGGTTCCCGATGTTCAGGCTCTTCTCGCTCTGGAACTCGCCGGGGACGTCGTCATACGAAAGCGCGCTGGATACAAGGTACGAATCCGCGTCCGTGCTGATCACCGCGTACGGCATCATGGAATCCTTCGGCTTGTTATAAAGGAACAGCCCGGGTTCGTCATAAATCGTGGCGTAATAGACGTAAACGCCGTAATTGGTGTTGTAGTACGTCTGGACGACTTTGTTGAAAGTGGTCGTGTCGTACGCCAGGATCAGCCCTTCCGGGACGTCCAGCCCGGACAGGTCCGTCGTGAGGATGTAATCCCCCACGTACATGTGCGTATCCTCAAAGGAAGACTCCGACTCCGATTCCGACTCGCTGGGATCCTCCGACCCGGATTCCGACCCGCTCTCATCCGCCGTCCCGGATTCCGACTCCGATTCGCTGGGTTCCTCACTCGAGGATTCCTGCTCCGTGCTGCCTTCCCGGAAGGAAGCCTCCAGCCGCACGTCCGCGCCCGGCATGATGAAAATGGTATAGTAATACCCGTAGGAGTCCTTATGGTCGTCCGCGGGGGACAGGACGGTCTTCTCATTCGTCCGGAGGTTCGTCACCGTCCAGGCGTCGATGACGTGCCCGGCCGGTACCCTGGATTTATTGAAATAAAGCAAGAGGGTATCCCCTTCTTTCGCCGTAGTGACCGACCTTCCGTAGTTGTCGTAGGACCAGCCGTTGACGACCGTGACCCGGTAGGAAGGCTCCGTGGACTCCGTAGGCTCCGTGGGCGCCGTGGGCGCCGTCGTCGACGGCGCTTCCGTGGAGGGCTCTTCCGTCGCGTCAGACGTCTCCTCGGTTCCTGAGGGCGCATCCGTCACTTCCACGGCAACGGCCGGCCGCGTCACCAGGAAAGCGGCCGCAAGAAGGGCGATCATCATTAAAACAGAAAGGATCTTTTTCATATTCCGATTCATGTTCCTGCTCCTGTCTATTCTTATCCGGCGTCCGGACGGGCCTCTTTCCCGCGAAAAACCCCCGTCCGGGTCTGCCTGTAGCCTTTAACTGATTGATTATACATGATTCTTCCGGAATGTGCAAGCCGCAAATACAGGGTTGACATTTTCAAAAAAACGTTTAAAATGGAAACACGCACTGTTAAAAGGCTAAAAACAGGGGTGCTTCGGCTGAGACGCGTCTGACGCGAACCCTTCAAACCTGATATGGATAATACCAGCGCAGGGAGTTTTTACCGGATTAAGATCTTTTGGTAAACCGTCCGCACAGGTATGTCCTGTGCGTTTTTTATGCGTTTATTCATGAAAGGAGGATTCCATGAAATCCACAACCGAACGCCTTGCCGTAACGGCCATGATGCTGGCCGCGTCCACGCTGTTAAGCTCCGTCATCAAATTGCTGGACCTGCCCTACGGCGGTTCCGTCACACTCGCGTCCGCCCTTCCCGTCATGGTCGTTTCTTTCCGGTACGGAACGCCGTGGGGGCTGCTGGCCGGACTCGCGCACGGCCTCATCCAGCTCGTCCTCGGGCGGAACACCCTGTCTTACGTCACCGGCGCCGCGTCCGTCGCGGCCGTCATCATCCTGGATTATCTCCTGGCATTCACATTCTACGGCCTGGCGGGCGTATTCCGTAAGATGAAGTCCCAGCCGGCGGCGTTCGTACTCGGTGCGTTCGTGGTCAGCGTCCTCCGGTACATCAGCCATGTGATCTCCGGGTGTACCGTATGGGCCGGGCTCTCCATCCCTACGGAGGCCGCCCTGCAGTACTCGCTGATCTACAACGCCACATACATGCTTCCCGAAATGCTGATCCTGATCGTGGTCTCTTACTATATCTCTTCCGCCCTGGATCTCCAAAGCGCGGAGCTGAGACCGCTTAAGACATCGGAGACCGGCCTTGTGCCGCGGATCCTCGCCTATATCGCGGGGGCGCTCGTCGCAGCGGCCGCCATCTTCGATATCGTCTCCATCTTCTCGAAGACGCAGGATGCCGAGACCGGCGAATTCTATGCCCAGGCGCTCGTGGAGATCCCCTGGATCCTCATGCTGGTGGTGACGCTGGTGCTGTCCGCGTCCGCCGCGGCGCTCCTCATCGTCCGTCACAGGATCCGGGAGACGCAGAAAGAGGCGGCATGATCCCGGAACGTATGGATACCTGCGTCATCGTCGGGGCGGGCGACTGCGATCCCGCGTCCCTGCCTTCCGGGCGGGACCGATATTATTACATCGCCGCCGATGCGGGCATCCGGCACCTCCAGGCGGCCGGCATCACGCCGGACCTGTTCATCGGGGACCTGGACTCCTTAGGGGCGCCGCCCGGATCCGTCCGGACGAAGATCCTCCCGGTCATCAAGGACCTGACGGACACCGCGGCCGCGTGTGAAGAAGGCCTCCGCATGGGGTTCCGGAAGTTCGAACTGTACGGCGCGCTCGGCGGGCGCCGGTTCTCCCACTCCGTCGCGAACGTCCAGCTGCTGCTGAACCTGAAGAAACGGCAGGCGGAAGGCGTCATCCGAGACGCGGCCTGTACCCTGTGTATCCTCTCATCCGGGGAAACCCGCACACTGGAACCCTGCCGTTTCTTCTCCCTCTTCTCCCTGACGGGCGCCGCGGAAGTCTCCATCCGCCACGCGCTCTATGAGCTGGACCGCGGGACGCTCACGTATGACTTCCCGCTCGGCGTCAGCAACGAACCCAGGGGGATCCCGGAGGTCACCGTCCATACGGGCGATGTGCTCCTCGTGACGGAGA
>JAGDAW010000012.1 GCA_017959345.1 Lachnospiraceae bacterium
CGCCTTCTCCCCTTCGTCCATAGGCTTAACAAGGCTGCCGCACCGGCAGGTGGTATATACGATACCACTGCGCATGCGGCAGCCTAATAACACATATTTGATTCTCTTGGCCGGCCTTACTCCTCGTCCCGCGCCCAGTCCATGGCGCAGCGCACGGCCTTCCGCCATCCTTTCAGCCGCTTCTCGCGCGCGTTCTGCGAAAAGACCGGCTTGAAGTACTCGCCGAGCTTCCAGTTCTTCGTGATCTCATCGAGATCCTGGTAGAACCCGACCGCGAGGCCCGCGAAATAGGCCGCCCCGAGCGCGGTCGTCTCCACGCACTCCGGCCGGATCACGGGTTCCCCGAGGATGTCCGCCTGGAACTGCATCAGGAGGTCGTTCGCCGAAGCGCCGCCGTCCACCTTCAGGCTCGTGATGGGCGCCTTACAGTCCGCTTCCATGGCGCGGATCACGCCTTCCGTCTGGTAGGCCAGGGACTCCAGCGTGGCGCGGATGATATGGTAACGGTTCGTCCCGCGGGTCAGCCCCACGATGGCGCCGCGGGCATAGGGATCCCAGTACGGCGCGCCCAGGCCGGTAAATGCGGGCACCACGTAGCACCCGTTCGTGTCGCTGTCCTTCTTCGCGAAGTATTCCGAGTCCGCGGCGCTGTCGAGCACCTTCAGCTCATCCCGGAGCCATTGGACTGCGGAACCCGCCACGAAGACGGAGCCTTCCAGCACATAGTGGATCTTCCCGCCGACGCCCCACGCGATGGACGTGACCAGGCCATTCTCGGAGAACACCGGTTCCTCGCCCGTGTTCATCAGCAGGAAGCAGCCGGTCCCGTAGGTATTCTTCACTTCGCCCTTCTTAAAGCAGGTCTGGCCGAACAGGGCGCACTGCTGGTCGCCGCCGGCGCCGGCAATGCGGATGGGGGCCCCGAAGAGGTCCGCCTTCGTCTCCCCGTAGACGCAGGAAGACGGCTTCACCTCCGGGAGGATGCAGCGCGGGATCCCCAGCCGGTCCAGGATCTCCTGGTCCCAGTCCAGCGTCGTAATGTTGAACAGCATGGTCCTGGACGCGTTCGAGTAATCCGTGACGTGGACTTCCCCGCCCGTCAGCTTCCAGATCAGCCAGGTCTCCACCGTGCCGAAGAGGATCTCGCCGCGTTCCGCGCGCGCCCGGACGCCGGGCACATTTTCAAGGATCCAGCGGATCTTCGTGGCGGAGAAATACGGGTCGATGACCAGGCCCGTCTTCCTGCGGTATACGTCCGTCAGGCCCTCTTTCGCAAGCGTCTCGCAGAACGCCGCCGTCCGCCGGTCCTGCCAGACGATGGCGTTTCAGACCGGTTCCCCGGTGACCCGGTCCCAGAGGATGGTGGTCTCCCGCTGGTTCGTGATCCCGATGGCCGCGATATCCTCCGCGGCCGCCCCGGCTTTCTGCATGGCCTCGGCCGCCACCGCGTACTGCGTCAGCCAGATCTCGACCGCGTCATGCTCCACCAGGCCCGGTTTCGGGAAATACTGGGTAAACTCTTTCTGTGAGGCGCTGACCACCTCCCCTTCCCTGTTGAACAGGATGCACCGGTTCGACGTGGTGCCGGCATCCAGTGCCATAATGTATCCGGACATAAAACCTCCTGAATCCGTTCCCGGCTTCCGCGCCGGTTAATTTCTGAAAATGTATCTCCTTCACGGCAGAGAGCCGCGGGTCTCCTGCCCGCGGCTCTCTGAATGCGCTTAAAAATATGGGTTCCCCGTCCTGCGGGTACGGATCCGGGGCTTCCCGTCAGACGGAACGGGTTCCTTACGGTTCCGCCGTCCCTTCCGTAGCGGCTGAGGATGCTTCCCCGGACGGTTCTTCGCTCTCACCGTTCAGCTGTTCCATCAGCCACTTCAGATCCACGTCCCGCTCGCAGGCGGCCCGGAACTTTTCTTCCACTTCCGTCTGCAGGGACTTCACGATCCCGCTGCCCTCCGTCCGCTTCAGGAACGCCTCCAGGCTGTCGGGATACTGCCTGCCATAGATCAGGTAGGAATATTCATCGATCTTCCGGACGATAAAGCGGTCCAGCGACGGCGCGCCCGTACGGATGCCGATGAAATAGAGGTCATACGCGACGTAGGACACGAAGAAATTCGGGGAATCCGTGGCCAGCGTGATCACATTGAAATTATCGTACTTCAGCTTATACAGCTTCTCCTTCTGCAGGTCGAGCAGGGTAAACGGCGTGTCCGTGTCCACGATATAGTTCAGCGTATCCGCGTCCTCGTTCATCTTCGCTTCGTAATAGCGCGAGATCAGCTGGCTGATGCGGAGCTGGTCCATGGCGGAGATCTCCGGCTCCGTCTCCGCGGGCGGCGTCGGCACCGTGGGGATGATGGTCTCCCGTTCGGTGGTCGGTTCCGCTGTCTCCTCCGTCTCCGGTGGCAGGGACGGGTCATCTTCGCCCTTCTTCGCGAAGAGCAGCACGCCGAGAACGATCAGGATGCCGATCATTGCTACCGCTATATATGGAAACACGATTTCTAAAGTACTGCGTGGATTTTTTCTGATCTGTCCAGATTCCATCCCGGAAACCCCTCCCGAATCCATTCTGCACCGCCGCTGCGGCCCGTTCGTACCGAGTCCGGCCTGATATGCCAAAAAAAGAATGCGTCTGAGAGGAATCGAACCTCCGCACCCGGCTCCGGAGGCCGGTGCTCTATCCACTGAGCTACAGACGCAGGACGCCGGGGAACCCTGGAGGGAAACGCCTTCGGGCGTCCCCGGCTGTTATAAACATGTATAATCGGTTACTTCACCCTGGAGAGGTACTCTTCGGTACGGGTGTCGATCTTCACGACCTCGCCGTTATCAATGAACAGCGGCACCATGATCTTCGCACCGGTCTCCACGATCGCGGGCTTCGTGGCGCCCGTCGCGGTATCGCCCTTGAAGCCGGGTTCGGTATCGATAATGGCCAGTTCCACGAAAAGGGGCGGTTCCACGGAGAAAACGCTGCCCTTATAGGAACAGACCTTACATACTTCATTCTCTTTCACAAACTTCAGCGCGTCGCCGACAATGTCCTTCCCGATGGGGACCTGTTCGTACGTCTCGCTGTCCATGAAATAAAACAGGTCGCCGTCCTGATAGGAATAGACCATGTCCTTCCGTTCCACGAACGCGTCTTCCAGCTTCTCCGTGGGCCGGAACGTCTTCTCCACGACACCGCCTGTGATGACGTTCTTCAGCTTCGTGCGGACAAAGGCAGCGCCCTTACCCGGTTTTACATGCTGGAATTCAATAACCTGATAGACATTCCCTTCCAGGTCGAATGTATTGCCGTTTCTGATCTCACCTGCCTGCATAATATCCTCCCGATCCTATAATATATACAACACCCGGCAAAAGAGCCAATCGATATTGTAACGGATTTTTGCAAAGATTGCAACCCCTGATTTCTAATTTATGCCCTTTCATCAAATCTTTTTCTGCGTCTCAGGACCCCGTACTCCAGAAAACGCTTCAGGAACATGGGAATATCCCCCCGTTCCGAGCGTCTGTCGACCGGGATGACCATGCAGGTCGTAAGCCCGGCCCGGTTCGCCCCGAGCACGTCCGTCAGGAGCTGGTCCCCGACGAAGAGGGTCTCCGAAGGCCCGGTGCCCAGAAGGTCCATGGCGCGGTAGAACGCGCTCCTCCGGGGCTTCCCCGCCCTGCAGAGGCACTTCGTCCCGCAGAAGGACGCGAAAGGTTCCGCACGGCTTTCTTTGTTGTTCGAGATCAGGCAGATGCCGAACCCGAGGGCCGAAAGCCCGTCCAGGAACGACTTCACTTCCCCGTCCGCCGGCATGCCGTGCGCCACCAGCGTATTATCGATGTCGAAAATGATCCCCCGTATGCCGGAAGCGTAAACCGCGCCGTAATCCACATCCCGGACGGTCTTCGCGAGCATGTCCGGGCGCAGTTTCGAAAAAAGGCTCATGAGCGGGTCTTCAGGAGCTTCGTGATCTCGTCCGCGAAGGTGTCCACGTCCTTAAACTCCCGGTAGACGCTCGCGAAGCGGACGTACGCGACCGGGTCCAGGTCCTTCAGCCGGTGCATGATGAATTCCCCGATCTCGCTGACCGGGATCTCCTTCTGGCCCAGGTTGAACAGGTAGTTCTCCAGGTCGTCCAGCATCTTCTGGATCTCTTCCGTGGCGACGGGCCGCTTGTGGACCGCCAGCAGGATGCCCTTCTCCGCCTTCCCGCGGTCATAGGGCTCCCGGGACTCATCCTTCTTCACCACCATCATGGGGAACGTCTCCAGACGCTCATACGTGGTAAAGCGCTTCCCGCACGCAATGCACTCCCTGCGCCGCCGGATCGCGTTCTGCTCGTCCGCCGGCCGGGAATCCACGACCTTCGTATCATCCGAATTGCAAAAAGGACATCTCATTATGTGTACCTGCCTTCCCGTGCATACATCATACAGTATAGCAGAAGAATCCGGCGCCGTCAAGAGGCCGGACGCAGGAACCCGGAAAACCGCGCCGGTTGCTTCCTGGCGCAGGCGCCCCCTGCCCCGCGGATTACGAGAAGTCTTCCATGTTCCCGAACTCCGACATTTTCAGCTTCGGGTTCCGGTCCTGCACCATCCCGACGGACCACGCGTTCACGAACAGGAGCAGCGGGTTGTCTTTCAGGTCCGTGATCCTGCGCATGTCGGAAGTGCCGTAGATGGCGCCCACGTCCACCTCCTCCGGGTTCGTGACCCAGCGGATGTATTCATACGGCAGCATCTCCAGCCCGATCTCCACATGGTACTCGGACTCCAGGCGGAACTTCAGCACGTCGAACTGCAGGGTGCCGACCGCGCCCACGATGATCTCCTCCATGCCCGCGTTCACGTCCTTGAAGACCTGGATGGCGCCTTCCAGCGCGATCTGGTAGATCCCCTTCGTGAACTGCTTCCGCTTCATGGTGTCCAGCTGCTTTACGCGCGCGAAATGGTCCGGCGCGAACGTGGGGATGCCGCCGAAACGGAAGCGGGGGCCGGACGTCAGGGTGTCCCCGATGTGGAAAATGCCCGGGTCGAAGATCCCGATGATGTCGCCGGCGTACGCCTCTTCCACGATCTTCCGCTCCTCCGCCATCATCTGCTGGGGCTGCGTCAGGCGGATCGCCCGGTTCCCCTGCTCATGGAAGACTTCCATGCCGGCCGTGAATTTGCCGGAGACCACGCGCATGAACGCGATGCGGTCGCGGTGGGCCTTGTTCATATTGGCCTGGATCTTGAAGACGAACGCGGAAAAGTCCTCGTCAAACGGGGAGATCTCCCCTTTCGACGAGTGGCGCGGGAGCGGCGCGTACGTCATCTTCAGGAAATGCTCCAGGAAATTCTGCACGCCGAAATTCGTCAGTGCCGACCCGAAGAACACCGGGCTCTGCAGCCCCGCGCTCACTTTGTCGATGTCCAGCTCTTCCGACGCGCCGTCCAGGAGTTCTAAGTCCTCGTACAGCTTCTCCGCCGCCGCGGCCCCGATCAGGGATTCCGCCCCCGAAACCGGCACCTCTTCGAACTCCAGCTCATGCTGGCCGGCGTCCGCGGCCCTGAACTTCGTGATCCGCTCCGTGGTCCGGTCATAGACGCCCTGGAAGGATTTCCCGGCGCCGATCGGCCACGTCACGGGACACGTCCGGATCCCGAGGATCCGCTCGATCTCGTCCATCAGTTCGAAGGGGTCGTTGATCTCGCGGTCCATCTTGTTGATAAATGTGAAGATCGGGATATGGCGCAGCACGCAGACCTTGAACAGCTTGATCGTCTGCGGCTCCACGCCCTTCGCGCCGTCGATCACCATGACCGCGGAATCCGCCGCCATGAGCGTCCGGTACGTATCCTCCGAGAAGTCCTGGTGGCCCGGCGTGTCCAGGATGTTGATGCAGTAGCCGCCGTACTCGAACTGCAGCACGGAGCTCGTCACCGAGATGCCGCGCTGCTTCTCGATCTCCATCCAGTCGGAGACCGCGTGCTTCGCCGTCTTCCGCGCCTTCACGGAGCCCGCCGTGTTGATGGCGCCGCCGTAAAGCAGGAATTTCTCCGTCAGCGTCGTCTTGCCCGCGTCCGGATGCGAGATGATGGCGAACGTCCGCCGCCTCCGAATCTCATTGTCGTAAAGACCCATGAAAACAGTCTCCTTCCCCTGATGTCCGCAAAACCCGGCCTGGACCGCGCTGCTTTCAGAGTCTGGTCTCCAGGGCGTTTACGAGCTTTTCGACGGTGCCTTCCGCGAACGGGCTGTCCAGTCCGGCATCCGCAAGCATATTCCTGTAGAAGTCCCGCGCCGCGAACCGGCAGAGCTTCAGGTACGTCTTCCACGCGCCTTCGAAGTCCTCGTCCATCCGGACCTTGAACTGCATGGCGCATACCGACGCCAGGACGTAATCGATGTAGTAGAACGGGCTGTTGAAAATGTGCTGCTGGCGCTGCCAGTAGCCGCCCTGCCCGAAGAACGGGTCGCCGTCGAAATCGATGTCCGGACGGTAGGATTTCTCAAGTTCCGCCCAGACCTGCTTCCGCTCCGCCGGCGTCATGTCCGGGTTCTCATAGACAATGTGCTGGAACTCGTCCACCATGCACCCGTACGGCACGAACGTGCAGGAATCCTCGAAATGCATCTTCAGGTAATCCCGGTAACGGTCCCCGAAGAACGACTGCATCCACCCGTAGGTGAAGTATTCCATGGACATGCTGTGAATCTCCGCCGTCTCCATGCCGATGTCGCCGTATTCCCGGATCTCCTCATCCCGCATCAGGAACCCCTGGAACGCGTGGCCGCACTCATGGGTGATGACGTCCACGTCCGCGGAGGTGCCGTTGAAATTCGCGAAGATGAACGGCGCCTTATAGACCGGCAGGAACGTCATGTAGCCGCCCTGCTGCTTGTTCGGCCGCCCGAGGACGTCGAACAGCTCGTTTTCCAGCATGAAATCGATGAATTCCGCGGTCTCCGGCGAGAGTTCGTGATACATTTTCCGGCCGGATTCCAGGATCTCCTCCGGCGTGCCCACCGGGTCCGGGTTCCCCTCGTTGAAGAAGACGCCGGCGTCATAGAACTTCGGGTCGAAGATGCCGAGCCGCGCCGTGCGCGCCGCGTTGATCTTCGACACGAAGGGGACGAAGGATTCCTTCACCTGCTTCCGGAAGCGCTCCACGTCCGCGCGGCAGTAGTCGTTCCGCCCCATGCGGTAGTAACCGAGCTGCACGTAGTTCTCGTAGCCGAGGGCGCGCGCCTGCGCGGTGCGGTTCTTGACGAGTTTGTCATAGATCTCGTCGAGCTCGTCCGTGACACTCAGGAAGTAATCCGAGAGAGCCTTCGTGGCCGCTTTGCGGATGCTCCGGTCCTGGTGGGTCTGGTAGACGCGCATCCGGGTCAGGTTGCAGGTTTCCCCGTTGAACTCGATCTTCACATTCGCCATCAGCTTCATGTAGCGGGTGGTCAGGGCATTTTCTTCCTGGAGCATGGGGATCAGCTTCTCGTCGAAAGACTTCAGCGCGATCTCGATGTTCTTAAACGCGACCTTCCCGATCTTCTCCTCCATGTACGGCCGGAACGGGGACTCATAAAGCGTCCTGGCGTAGGTCTGCATGAGGTTCTGGAACAGCGGGCCGGCTTCGTCGTAGAAGTCATGCTCGGCCTCATAGAAGGGGTCCGTGGTGTCGATGCCGTGGCGGATGGAGGCGATGGTCCACATGGTCTCCACTTCGCCGGTCAGTTTATAATATTTTCTGTGGTTTTCGAAGAGTTCTTCCCCGGACCGCGCGTTCTTCGCGTTCGCGATCAGGGTCATCATCCTGTCCTTCACCGCTTCCATGTCCACGCGGGTATAGGGCATCTCGCTGAATTTCATGGTCGTTCCTCCTTGCCGATATTCATCATGAAGACCGGGCTGGCATGACACCCGCCCGGTCTTTCAGCATACCACAGTTTTCCTTATTTGTCATCCGGAAGTTTTCCTGTTTCTGTCACCTGGCCGCTCCCCGGATTCCTCATCTCCTGAAAAACATCAGGGCGCCGACAAGGATCACGACGGCTGCGGCGCATACCGCGGCCACCGCCAGCCCCACCCGTATACCGTCCTCCGGCGGAACTTCCGTTTCAGCGGCGTCACTTTCCCCGGGCACTTCGGATGTGTCCGGTACAGGCTCATCCGGACCGCTGTCCGACGGGTATTCCGGATAAGGAATCTCGAAGTCCTCCCATTCGTCCGGGATGAAGGTGCCGGAATCGTCTATGTACCCGCCGGGACCTCCTGCGCCGCCGAGCGGGATCGGTTTCTCGCCGGGGTGTTCTTCCGCCCACTTCCTGTATCCCTCATGCAATTTCTGATACCTCTCCTCCCATTGAACCGCGATTTCCCGCATCGCATCATCTATGGGCCAGATCCTGGAGACCGGTTCGTTTTCATAACCGATCAGGAAAATGTAATCTCCGTGCCCGCCATGTACATAAAAAGCATTGCGGGTTTCTATTACGTTTATACCCGCAAGTGCCACAAGTTTTACGTTCTCACGGGAAACCGGTGCTTCCCCGTATTTCTCAAGTTCTGCCGAGAATTCCTCTTCACGGTCAAAATACCAGTACGAATCAGTATGAGTCTTTCGTTGAGAGTCCGGATGCTTCGTTGCCACGCTGTCACTGTAACTATGGTATCTCCCTATGCCCTCCTCGTCGTAATAAAAGAACAGATTCCCGCCAAACCGATGATCCTCCGTTTCCACCTTCGCCACATAAAGAAGGTGCCCGTCCTGGTCTTCCCGTAACTCCGGCATCATACGTCCGGTCTGCGCCAGGTCTCTGAGGCTCATATAATACCTGGGCTGAACGGTCTCTTCAACAAGTGTTAAGCCTTCTTTTATTAAATCCAGGACTTCACTTAGGGTTAACTTGGAAAAATCTATCGGTTCAATCGGCTCCGGCACCTCAAAAACATATTCCTTCTGCATGTCTCGATAGCGACGCACACACCATTTTACGCCATCTAAAAGGCGTTCGTCCGATATTCCATCCTCTGACCAATACGTATAGTATTTATGGTATTCTTCTTTCTCTTCTGCACTTACCCAATCGTATGTATCCAGTTCAGCAAGGATCATCTCCCACCCAGTCACTTCAGTGACTGTACTCTCCTCTTCTGCAAGCACGGGCTGAAAGTGCAGCCAGGGAAACAGTATCAGAACCGCAAGTATTACCGAAACAACTGCCTTTTTCATGATCATCCTCCTCAATCGCAATATATGGCATAATCCCAGCTGATTACGCTGCACCAATAGCCATCAACATTACCCACAACGCCAGTATCCGAATAAAAACTGTACACCAGTCCGTCCCATGGATCCCAGAAATCATATTTGGACTGAGTTCCTGTTATCTGATGCCCTGTTATGACGACAACATGCGAAAAAGGGTCATTTTCGTAATTCATGCTCATAACAGCCAGGACCCATTTGCCGGATGCAAGGTCTCCGTTAATTCTATTCAGGTCGAACGAAGAAAACCCGGAAGAGCTACTTTCAAGTGTCCCTACATTGCAGATCCCGCCGGATGCCAGGCGGAGCGCGCTCTCTATATGATCATTCGTTCCGACAAGGTCATAATCCGTTCCGTGAACCGCCATCACGATATGCCGCTGCCCGGCATCCGCATACAGGTTTCCTTCCCAATCTTCGCCGCAGAAAGATACGCCGCCCCAGGAATGTACGCCTCCTGTCTCCAGTAACCGGGAAACGCCTTCTTCAAGGGCGTCCCCGTTCCCATTATGAACCCCGGCCATTTTCGCTGCTGCCGCCCAGCACCAGTTATCTTTGTTCTGGATATCCGGATCGGGATAGCTGAAAAGAAAATCGATATCGAACAGAAATGTAACGTAAGGCATGAAGCTGCTGTCTACAGAAGCCGCATAATCCACAGATGCCAGTACACGGTTAAGGGAAGGATCCGTCATGCTCGTCAGGTTTTCCAGCAACAGCCCTCTCTGATAATCGGCCTCATGGCTTTTCCAGAAGACCGCAGCAGCTGTGATATCTATGTCATACCAGGCATCCGAAGTCATTACCGTACTGGAAACAAGACTTCCCTTATAGGCCGAAGGTGCTGCGGAATTGTATGTGACGGTATTCTCAAACCATACCGGGCCGTTGTACCTGTAAGCCCCGACCGTCGCCGCGCTGTAGCTGCCTCCGCATTTCCTGGCATGATACGTCACGGAATCGATCGCCGAATCCGGCAGCGTATTAAATGCGCGGTTGTTCGATAACCCAAGGAACCGGATCATCAGGCTCCCGGCCTGATAGGTACTGTCCACATACCCGATACAGTTGTAGTGCCAGGCGCCAAAATTATAGTTGGGGACTCCGGTATAGACCGGCGCATCCTCAATCGTACCCGGAACACCGCACGGAAGCAGCAGCGTCAGTTCCACAGGGAAAACCGTCTCCTCTGCCCTCAGGAATTCCTCATCCGCTGTCACCTGTATCCGGTATAAGCCTGCCGCTTCATCCACGGTTTCCAGGGAATACCGGTTCTGCATGGAAAACCTGCGTCCTTCCGAACTGTCATGC